>NZ_KV824267.1:0-4442 GCF_001816045.1 Kytococcus sp. HMSC28H12 | reverse complement strand
GGGCCAGGAGATCGCCGCCCGCGCCGGGGTGCCGCTGGAGGGCTGACTCAGCCGCGCCCCTCCCGTTGTCCACAGGGTACGCCGGCACGCCAGCGGGGCTCCTGCCACCCCTGCCACGCTGCCGGGCATGAACCGCACCGTCGCGCTCACCGTCATCGCCGCCACCACGGCCCTGCTCTCCGCGGGCTGCTCCGCCGCGGACTCCGCTGAGCCGTCCGCGCCGGCGGAGGAGTCCACCAGCCAGAGTCCCTCGCCCCAGGAAGCCCGCCCCATGGAGGGCGAGGTCGTCTGGGCGTCCCCGGAGCTGGTGGTCACCCGGGTCGCAGGACCGAAGGACGCCGAGCTGACCGGTTACTCCCCGGACGGGGAACGCCTGTGGAGCCGCAGCCGGTTCGAGCGCATCGGCAGCGGCGTGTGGTTCTGGGAGGCCGATGGGGTGCTCGCCGTCCGTGACGCCTACCTGGACGACGGGACCCGCACCACCCTCGCCCTGCTGGACCCCCGCACCGGCGAGGTGGTGGCCGCCGACAGCGCGGAGGGAGACACCGGTGACCTGCCGAGCGCCGAGGAGCGCCTGACGAAGCGCACCCGGGACTGGGCCACCACCCAGGACGCCGTCAGGGCAGCCCACGGCGGGCCCCGCGTGTTCGTGGACGCCGACACGCTCTCGCACCCCGTGGCCGTGGTCCACGCGCTCGACTGGGTGAAGGCCACCAACATGCAGACCGGCGAGGAGACCGCCATCGCGTGCGAGGACGGCTCCACCGTGCTGCCCACCGCGGTCACCTGGCTCCGGGCGGACGGCGCCTACGCGCAGCTGGACGAGCGCATCGTGCTGGACACGCGGTCCATGGAGGTCTCCTGCTTCGGCGCAGAGGAGGACGAGGACCTCCTGGTGGAGGACGTCTCTGCCGAGGGGCACGTGCTCCAGCGCGACGACATGGACGTGCTCCAGCGGGGCGGGAAGCTCTCCGTGGTGACCCTGCAGGGCGGTGTCGTGTGGACCGCCCCCGAGGCCCTCGGCACGGTCATCGGGGCCCGGTTCGTGGACGAGGACACCCTCGCGGTGAGCGAGCGCGAGGGACAGAACGTGACCACGCACGTGGTGGAGCTGGAGGGCTGACCTACCCCCGCGGCACGGCCACGGCCACCCACACCCCGGCCCCCACGGCCAGCCCCACCACCACGCCCACCAGGCCACCCCACCCGGCACCACCCCAGGCGAACCCGCCGGCGTACCCCACCACCGAGCTGCCCACGTAGTACGCCAGCGTGTACAGCGACGTGCTCTGCGCCCGCCCGCGCACGGCCAGCACGCCGGTCCACCCCGAGGCCACCGAGTGCGCCGCGAAGAACCCCGTGGTGAACACCACCAGCCCGGCCACCACCACCGGCAGCCAGGACGCCAAGGTCACCAGCGCCCCGGCCACCATCAGGCCCACCGACCCGAGCAGCACCGGCAGACGGCCGTGGCGCCCCGCCATCGACCCGGCCACCCGCGCCGACAGGGTGCCCGAGAGGTAGGCCAGGAACAGCAGGCTCACCGCCCCCACCGAGAGGTGCCACGGCGGTCCCTCCAGCCGGAAACCCAGGTAGTTGTACATGGCCACGAAGCCGCCCATGAGCAGGAAGGCCGTCGCGTAGAGGGCCAGCAGCGCGGGGCGGCGCAGGTGGGCGGCGCAGGTGCGCGCCACCGATGCCGGGGACGACGTCTGCCGTTGGAAACCCCGCGGCGCCGGCGGCAGCAGGAACGACGCGGTGGTGGCCACGGCGGCCAGCACTGCCACGGCACCGATGCCGGCGCGCCACCCCATCGCGTCACCCACCGGTGCGGCCACCAGGCGTCCCAGCAGCCCACCGATGCTGGTGCCCGCCACGTACGTGCCGGCGGCCACGGCCGTGACACGGGCGTCCACCTCCTCGCCCAGATAGGCCACGGCCAGCGCCGCCACCCCGCCCAGCGCGGCCCCCTCGGCCACGCGGAGGGCCAGCATCAGCTCGAACCAGGGGCACCACGGCACCGCCAGGCCCAGCACGGTGCCGGCCACCAGCGCGATGCGGATGGCGCGCAGACGGCCGATGCGGTCGGCCACGAGCGACCACGGCAGCACCGCGAGCGCCAGGCCGAGCGTGGCCGCGGAGACGGTGAGCGCGGCCTGCGAGGCGGGCACGCCCAGGTCGGCAGCCAGCAGCGGGAGCACGCCCTGGGGCGAGTACAGCTGCGCGAAGCACGCGATGCCCGCGGCGAACAGGGCGGCCTGGATGCGGCGGTAGCCCGGGGTCCCCTTGGCGTGGCCCGACCAGCGGTCGGCGGCGGAGGCGGTGGGGGTGGGCACGGCATCGAGGGTAGGCGGGGCGGGTGGCAGGCCGAGGGGGCGCCCCGGGCACCGTCTTCGACCACTTCTCGCCGTCGTACTTCGTGTACTGGGCCAGGAAGAGCGACTCCTCGCCCTGGGTGGGCACGTCGCGGGCCGTGGTCTGCAGCTCCAGGGTCAGTGCGGCATCGGTCACGGTGACCCCCTGACCGGTGGGCTCGTGCGACCAGTACTCGCGCGCGTCGATGGTGCCGATGCGCACGGCCAGCTGGTGGCCCTTCGCGAGCGTCCACTCGACGTCCCGCAGGTCCACGGCGTGCCGGCCACCGTCCGCGGCCAGGCCACGGCCACGGCCTGGGCGAGGCGGGTGGGTGTTCATCCACATGTTCTACATAGGGGTTGTCCTTGTTGAGATGTGTGTACTAGTATTGCTGGTGACGGAGGGGACGACCGACGACACCGGGAGGGGGTGCGAGATGGCCGCCGTCACGCACGATGCAGCGCCACCGGCACCACCGCCCCCGGCGGGTCCGGTCAGCACCGGCCCGCCGGATGGCGCAACTCCGGGGAGCGGGGCACTGGGCCGGGCCCACGACGCGGTAGCACGCGCTCACGAGGCGGCGGACGCGCTGATCCGGGCCGTGGCCTCGCTCGGCGAGGCGGCCTCCACGCTCGGCCCCCAAGAGCTCGAGTGGCTGGTGGAGCAGACGCAGGCCCTGGCCAACCGGCACGACCGCGTGCGCTCCCGCGCGCTCGACGTGGTGCGACGGACCCGGGAGGCGGGTCGCGCCGGCCACGACGACGACGCGCAGTTCACCGCCGGACGCACCCGCACGGACCGACGGTCGGCCTCCGAGGACGAGCGACTCGCCCGCGCCCTGGGCAACCACGCGCCCGCCGAGCCCGAGGACGTCGACACGGGTGAGCCGAACGGGCCGGGCAGCGCGGGCAGCGGCGACCGTGGCGAAGGGGCCGGACGGCGCCAGTCCCCCACTGCCGACGCCTGGGACGCGGGCCGCATCACGCGCCAGCAGGCGCGCATCATCACCAGCGCGCTGGAGGACCTGCCCGAGGACGTGACGCCCGAGGAGCGGCTCCGGATCGAGACGAGGCTGGTGCGCAAGGCGCAACGGATGTCACCGGGCCAACTGCGGCGTGAGGCCCGGCGCTGCCTGCAGGAGCTGGACCGAACCGCTGCCGAGGTGGACGCCCACCACGACGCGCTGGTGCGCTCGGAGGAGGAGGCCGCATGGGAGGCCGCGAGCTTCTGGATGGTCGACCGCGGGGACGGCACGAGCTACGGCCAGTTCGTGCTGCCGACGCTGCAGGCGCGCATGCTCGGCAAGGCCCTGCAGGCCGCCACCGCGCCGCGACGACTGGCCCACAAGCAGCGCCAGCAGTCGGCACCCCGGGGCGCGGCGGACGACGCCGGCACGGGCCCCCTCCAGGGCGTGCCCGGACTCCCCGAGCCGGCCGGCGACGAGCTCACGGGCACAGCCTGGAGGGACCAGCAGATCGACTGGTCTCATGAGCGGGGCAAGGCGTTCGCCGAGCTGATCGACCACCTGCCGACCGACCACCTGGGCTCCAAGATCAACGCGGTCCTCCTGGTGACCACCGACCTCGAGACCCTGCGAGGCGAGACCGATCGGACCGGCATCACCGACACCGGAGACGACGTCTCGGCCGGGCAGGTGCGGCGGCTCGCGAGCAATGCCGGGATCATCCCGGTGGTCATGGGCGGCGAGTCGCTGCCTCTCGACCTGGGGCGCCAGTCCCGCTCCTTCACCGACGGCCAGCGGGCAGCGTTGGCCACGCGGTACCGCGAGTGCGCCGCGGAGGACTGCGATCGACCGTTCTCCTGGTGCGAGATCCATCATGACCAGCCGTGGGCACCAGTGCGGGGGCCGGGCGGCGAGGTACTCGACCCCGGCGGCGGGGCGACCGACCTGACCAACGGGATCCCGCTCTGCGGGCGACACCACCGACGACTCAGTGACCCGACCGTGCGCCACGTGGTGCACCGGGCACCCGACGGCACTGCCGTGGTGGGGTTCCGACCATGAGGGCACCCATCCGCCCGCGCCACACGCCCGCTGGGGCCGTGGGGCCGTGGGGCCGTGGGGC
>NZ_KV824266.1:0-20378 GCF_001816045.1 Kytococcus sp. HMSC28H12 | reverse complement strand
CGCGGGCACCGCCTCGTCGACGGGCCTTCCCCATCGCGCGTCCTCAGGCGCGCGGGGTGGCGTCGCGCAGCGGCAGGTCGAGCACGGCGGCGTCCACCAGGGCTGCGGCGGGCGCCAGGCCCGGGTCCTGCGTGGCGCCGAAGAGCCCGGACTGCACGTCGAGCACGTGGTCGGCCCCCAGCTGGTCGATGTAGCCGAACGGCCCCATCGGGTAGCCGCACCCGGCCACCATGGCGGTGTCGATGTCCTCCGGGCTGGCGTACCCGGACTGGGCCATGAGCACGGCCTCGTTGAGGAAGGGCACCAGCAGCGACTCCACCACCAGACCGGGCTGGTCGCGCACCACCACCGCGGTGAGCCCCGCCTCCTGCGCCAGCGCGCGCACCGTGGCCTCGGCCTCGCGGGAGGTCGTGGTGGTGCGGCCCAGCTCCAGCAGCCGCCCGTACCCCGTGGCCTCGTGCAGCACGGCCCGCAGCGCATCGGCGTGGCGGCCGCTGGTGGCGGCCAGGTCCAGCGTCGTGTCGGCCGTCAGCGAGACGACCACGGCGTCGGCCGGCAGCACGCGTCCGAGCTCCAGGAAGAGCGCGTCCAGCTCGATGAAGGCGGCCTCGAGCTCCTCGGGCTCGGCCTCGTCCCAGTCCTCCTCGAGCGGGTCCACCACCTCGGCGGCCTCGAAGACCACCTGCGCACCGGACAGCGCGCCCAGGTCGGCCCCGGCCTCCTCGATGCGGACCACCTCGCGCCCGGTGCCCGCGAGCGCCTCGGCCAGCTCGTCGGCCTCCTCGCCGGCGCCGATGACGCCCACCACGGTCACCTCGCGCGGCGCCGCCGGCTCCTGCGCCCGCGCCGCCGCGGCCTGACGGGCCTCCGCCGAGTAGGGGTGGAAGCCCGCGCCGCTCTTGCGGCCCAGCAGGCCGGCCTGCACCATCGTGGCCAGCTCGTAGCTGGGGGCATGCATGTGCTTGTGCGTGAGCGAGTGGATGACCCCGCCGATGCCGGCGCAGACGTCCAGGCCCACGAGGTCCATGAGGGTCAGCGGCCCCATCGGCAAGCCCGCCCCCACGTGCATGGCGGTGTCCAGGTCGGCCGCGTCCACGGCGCCGTCGAAGTACAGCTGGCCGGCACGGTTCATGTAGCCGTAGAGGAGGTGGTTGGCCACGAAGCCGGCCCGGTCGGCCACGACCACCGGCTGCTTGCCCAGCCGGGTGGCCAACTCGGCCACGGCCTCGACGGCGGCCGGGTCGGTCACCGGGGTGTGCACCACCTCCACGAGCTTCTGCACCGGGGCCGGGTTGAAGAAGTGCATGCCCACCACGCGGTCACGGCGCTGCGTGCCGGCGGCGATCTCGGTGACCGAGAGGCTCGAGGTGTTGGTGGCCAGGATCGCCTCGGGCCTCGTGACCTCGTCGAGGCGGCCGAAGACCTCGTGCTTGATGTCCATCCGCTCGGGCACGGCCTCCACCACGAGGTCCACCTGGGCCAGGTCCGCCAGGTCGCTGGAGAAGGTCACCGCCTCGAGCAGGGCCTGCTGCCCGGCCACGTCGAGCTTGCCCTTCTGGACGGCGCGGGCGGTGGAGGCCTCCAGCAGCCCCCGGCCCCGCTCTGCGAGCTCGGGCGTCATCTCCACGCCCACCACGCGCACGCCACCGCGCGCGAAGACCTCCACGATGCCGGCCCCCATGGTGCCCAGGCCGACGACTCCCACCGATGCGATCCGTGTCATGGGGCTCACTCTCCCACGTCGCCCGAACCTGTTGACCTTTGCCGCTCCATGCCGCAGGTGGGGCCCATGCAGAACATCCAGTTCGTCATTCTCATGCAGGAACGCGCCACGACCTGACCACTCGACGCGACGCGTCCCCACCCTCGTGCACCCGAAGTTCCGGGTCCGGGGGTTTTTTGTTACCCGAAAGCACCCACCCCGAGGACGCCATGACCCCGCAGAGCACCTCCACCGCCGACCCGACCACCGCACCGCCCCCCCCCGGACCGCCACCGGCCGGCCCCCGGAACCACCGCCACGCCGCCCCGCACCGGCGCCGAGGTGCTCGTCGCCACGCTCGAGCGACTGGGGGTGGAGCACCTCTTCGGACTCCCCGGTGGGGCCGTGCTGCCGCTCTACGACGCGCTGCACTCCTCGCGCCGGCTGCGCCACGTGCTGGTGCGCCACGAGCAGGCGGCCGGACACGCGGCCACCGGCTACGCGGTCTCCACCGGCAAGGTGGGCGTCTGTCTGGCCACCTCCGGCCCGGGTGCCACCAACCTCGTCACCCCGCTGACCGACGCGGCGATGGACTCGGTGCCGGTCGTGGCCATCACCGGCAACGTCCCCGCGGGCTCGATGGGCACCGACGCCTTCCAGGAGGCGGACATCCGCTCCATCACGATGCCGGTCACCAAGCACTCCTTCCTGGTCACCGACCCCGACGAGATCGGCCCCACCATCGCCAGCGCCTTCGAGCTGGCCGCCTCCGGCCGCCCCGGCCCGGTGCTGGTGGACGTCACCAAGGACGCCCTGGCCGGCCCGGCCCGCCCCGACCGCGAGCGCCTGACGCTCCCCGGGTTCTCGGTTCCCCCTCCCCCCTCGGCCGGCGACGTGGTGGTCATCCGCCAGGAAGGGCCCCGCGGCGGCCCGGGGATGCGCGAGATGCTCGCCATCACCGGGGCCATCAAGGGCGCCGGTCTCGGCAAGGACGTGCTGCCGGTGACCGACGGCCCCTTCTCCGGCGGCACCACCGGTCCGTGCGTGGGGCATGTGGCCCCCGAGGCGGTCGACGGCGGGCCGGTGGCGCTGGTGCAGGACGGCGACGGCATCGTGCTGGACGTGGCCGCCGGCGCCCTCGACCTCGAGGTCGACGAGGCGGAGCTGGAGCGCCGCCGCGCCGCGTGGGAGGCCCCCGAGCCACCCGCGCGGGCCCGGCGGGGCGTGCTGGCCAAGTACTCCCGCCTCGTCCGGTCGGCCTCCGTGGGCGCCGTGACCCACTGAGGCGCTCCCGACCACTTCGCGCGACGCACGCGCGGCCCCTGCTGGCGTAGGGTGCCGCGCGTGCGTCTCGTCATCGCCCGCTGCCAGGTCGACTACACCGGAGCCCTCACGGCCCACCTCCCGCTGGCCACCCGCCTGCTGGTGGTGAAGGCCGACGGCTCGGTGCTCGTGCACTCCGACGGCGGCTCCTACAAGCCGCTCAACTGGATGACCCCGCCGTGCACGCTCGTGGAGACCGAGCCCTCCGAGGAGCTCACCGAGGAGGGTGTGGAGCGCGTCTGGACCGTGCGCCACCGCAAGAGCGGCGACCAGTTGGTCATCCACCTCCACGAGGTGCTCGAGGACGTCAGCCACGAGCTCGGCGTGGACCCCGGGCTGGTCAAGGACGGCGTGGAGGCCCAGCTGCAGGAGCTGCTCGCCGAGCACGTCACCACCCTGGGCGAGGGCTGGAGCCTGGTACGCCGCGAGTGGATGACCCCCATCGGCCCGGTGGACCTGCTGTGCAAGGACTCCCACGGGCGCACGGTGGCCGTGGAGATCAAGCGCCGCGGCGGCATCGACGGCGTGGAGCAGCTCACCCGCTATCTCGAGCTGCTCAACCGCGACCCCCATCTGGCCCCGGTCGAGGGCGTGTTCGCCGCCCAGGTGATCCGCCCCCAGGCCCGCACCCTGGCCGAGGACCGCGGCATCCGCTGCGTGACCCTGGACTACGACGCCCTGCGCGGGTTGGACGACGCCGAGGGCCGCCTGTTCTGAGCGCCCCGCGCCGCCGACCACCCCCGGCGGGTGACAGGCTGGCCCCATGGTCAACCTCACGCGCATCTACACCCGCACCGGCGACGACGGCACGACCGGACTGGGCGACTTCGGCCGCACCACCAAGGACGACCCGCGCCTCGTGGCCTACGCCGACACCGACGAGGCGAACGCGGCCCTGGGCATCGCGATGCTGCACACCGCCGAGCACCCCGAGGTGGCCGCCGTGCTGCGCCGGGTCCAGAACGAGCTCTTCGACGTGGGGGCCGACCTCTCCCTGCCGCTGCGGGCCCGCTACGAGTACGAGCCGCTGCGCGTGACCCAGGAGTGGGTCGACGACCTCGAGGCCGACTGCGACCGCTTCAACGAGGGCCTGCCCGCGCTGCGGAGCTTCATCCTGCCCGGCGGCGGTCCGCTGGCGGCGCACCTGCACGTGGCACGCACCGTGGTGCGCCGTGCCGAGCGGGCGGCGTGGACGGCGGTGGCGGTGCACGGTGACGTGCCCGCCGCCGAGGGGGCACCCAAGGGCACGGGGGGCGTGTCGCGGCTGCCCGGCCAGTACCTCAACCGGCTCTCGGACCTGCTGTTCATCCTGGCGCGCAGCGCCGCGGGCCCCGAGGGCGACGTGCTCTGGCAGCCCGGTGGGGGCCGCTCTCAGAGGTCCGTCGAGAAGGAGTGACCCGGGGGCAGGGTCTCCTGCCAGGCGCGCAGCGCGCGGCCCGCTCCCGGTGAGAGCACGACGTCGATGCCCTCCCCCGACGGGACCCGGGGCCCGCGCGGGGCGGCCTCACCGGTCAGCCGCACCCACCGCGAACCGGCCACGGGAGTCTGCTCGTCGAGCCACTGGATCTCCACCGTGGTGCGGCGCAGCGCCGCGAAGGGGCGCGTACCGGCACCCCACAGGGAGTGGAACTCGACGGCCCGCGGGCCCAGACGCACGATGGCCGGGCGGGTGGTCCCGGCGGCGCGCACGCGGCACAGGGCGGTGTACTGCCCCCCGCTGATGCGGATGCGGCGCCACCAGCTGAAGAGCAGCCAGAGCAGCGCCGCCAGGACGACGGCGAGGACGACGGCCTCGGCCGTGCGGAGGGTGGACCCCACCGGCGGGTCAGGCGGTCAGGGAGCTCGCGTCGACCTTCTCGGCCACCACGGTGACCCGGTCGCCGTCCACGGAGAGGAAGCCGGTGTCGATGGTGACCTCCTCCTTGCCCGAGGTGGTGTGGATGCCCACCGCACCGGACACCAGCGCGCCCAGCAGCGGGGTGTGGCCCGGCATGATGCCGAGCTCGCCCTCGGTCGTGCGCGCGGTCACCATGGTGGCCTCGCCACTCCACACCTGGCGGTCGGCGGCAACGAGGTCAACGGTCAGGTGGCTCACCGGGTTCTCCTGGAAGGTCGGGGGTGTGAGGTGGCCCATCGTACGCGGAACCACAGCGTGCTCCGGCCTCAGGGCGAGGGCGTGCCGCGGCCCGTGTCGGCGGCGCCCGTGGGGTGCCCCATCGGCAGCAGCGGGTCGGTCGTGGCACCGGTCAGGGAGTTCACCCACCGCATGAGGTGGAAGACCACCAGCGCGGCGGCCGTGCCCAGCGCGATGCCGGCGAAGGTCACCTGCCCGAAGCGCCACGTGAAGTCCGCGATGCCGATCACCAGCGCGGCCCCGGCGGTGGTGAGGTTGATCGGGTGGGAGAAGTCCACCCGGTTCTCCATCCAGATGCGCACCCCGAGCACGCCGATCATGCCGTAGAGCACCGTGGACACCCCGCCCAGCACGCCCGCCGGCACGGTGGCGATGAGGGCGCCCACCTTGGGCGAGAGGCTCAGCAGCACCGCGGCCAGGCCGGCTACCAGGTAGGCCGCCGTGGAGTACACGCGCGTGGCGGCCATGACGCCGATGTTCTCGGCGTAGGTGGTGGTGCCCGACCCGCCGCCGGAACCGGCCAGGGTGGTGGCCAGCCCGTCGGCCACCAGCGCCCGGCCCATGAGCGGGTCCAGGTCCTGGTCGGTCATCGCGGCCACGGACTTCACGTGGCCCACGTTCTCGGCCACGAGCACCAGCACCACCGGCACGAAGAGCGCCAGCACCGAGGGGTGGAAGGTCGGGCTGGTGAACCCCGGCAGGCCGAACCACGCCGCGTCGTGGGCCGGCTGCAGGTCCACCTCGCCGCGCACCAGGGCCACCACGTAGCCGACGGCCACGCCCAGCAGGATCGCCAGGCGCCCCAGCAGCCCGCGCAGGGCCACCGTGGCCAGCACCACGGCCAGCAGCGTGACCAGGGCGGTCACCGGGGAGGTCATGAAGTTCGCCTTGGCCGCCGGCGCCAGGTTGAGGCCGATGAGCGCCACGATGGCACCGGTCACCAGCGGCGGCATGAGCCGCCCGATCCACGCGTGACCGGCCACCTGCACCACGAGGCCCACGACCACCATCGCCAGACCGGTGAGCACCACGCCGCCGAGCGCCCCGGCGTGCCCGTGCGCGGCGGTGGCGGCCCCCAGCGGCGCGATGAAGGCGAAGGACGAGCCGAGGTAGCTCGGGATGCGCCCGCCGGTGAGCACCAGGAAGAGCAGCGTGCCCACGCCGGAGAAGAAGAGCGTGGTGGACGGCGGGAAGCCGGTGAGCAGCGGCACGAGGAAGGTGGCACCGAACATGGCCACCACGTGCTGGGCCCCGACGCCCAGGGTCCGCGGCCAGCTGAGGCGCTCCCGGGGACGCACCACGCCGTCGGGGGCGATGGTGCGTCCGTCGCCGTGGAGGGCCCAGAAGCCGGTGCCAGCTGCGGTCATGCGTGCTCCTTCGCGCGGGGCCGCGCGTGTCGCGTGTGTGGGCGGTGTCACGATAGGCCCCATGACGACGAGCCAGCACACCGACGACTCCGTGGGGCGCGACTTCATCGAGGTCTACCCCGACGCCCTCTCCCCCGAGCTCTGCGACCGCATCATCGAGGCGTTCGAGGAGAGCAAGGCCCAGGGCCCCGGCCGCACCGGCGGCGGCGTGGACCCCACCATGAAGAGGTCCGTGGACGTCTTCATCTCGGACAAGCCGGAGTGGCGCGAGATCGAGGCCGAGCTCGTGGCCGCCGCCAGCCGCTGCCTCGTGGAGTACGTGCGCACCTACCCGCACACCCTCCTGGCGCCGATGATGTTCCAGCGCACCACCCCGGACGGCACCACCACGCGCATCACCCCCGAGGAGGTGCGCGCCATGAGCGACCGCGACGTCATCCAGATGGCCGGCACGGCGCTGCGCCCCGGCGGCATCAACGTGCAGCGCTACACCGCCGACGAGGGCGGCTACCCCTACTGGCACTGCGAGACCATGCCCACCGACTCCACGCACGAGGCGCTGCACCGCCACTGCCTGTGGACCGTCTACCTCAACGACACCTTCGACGAGGGCGGCACGGAGTTCCTCTACCAGGGCCACCTCGTGGAGCCCCGCAAGGGCGCTCTGCTCATCGCGCCCGCCGCGTTCACCCACACCCACCGCGGCAACATGCCCAAGGGCGGCGACAAGTACATCGCCACCAGCTGGTTCCTCTTCCACCGCAAGTGAGCCACCGGGCCGGGCCCGTCCCCCGCGGGCCCGCCCCTCCCCCACGAGGAAGGCCCCCACCGGATCGGTGGGGGCCTTCGCCGTCAGCGGGTGCTGGTCAGCTGTTCTTCTCCAGCTCGTGGGCCTGGCGCTCGACGTCGTCGAGGCCACCGCACATGAAGAATGCCTGCTCCGGCACGTGGTCGTACTCACCGTCGGCGATCTTGGTGAACGCCTCGATGGTCTCGGCCAGCGGCACGGTCGAACCCTCGATGCCGGTGAACTGCTTGGCCACGTAGGTGTTCTGCGAGAGGAAGCGCTGGATGCGGCGGGCACGACCGACGAGGATCTTGTCCTCCTCGGAGAGCTCGTCGATACCCAGGATCGCGATGATGTCCTGCAGCTCCTTGTACTTCTGCAGGATCGACTTGATCCGGACCGCGGTCTCGTAGTGGTCCTTCGCGATGTAGCGCGGGTCCAGGATGCGGCTGGTGGAGGTCAGCGGGTCCACGGCCGGGTAGATACCCATCGACGCGATCGGGCGGGAGAGCTCGGTCGTGGCGTCGAGGTGGGCGAAGGTGGTCGCCGGGGCCGGGTCGGTGTAGTCGTCGGCCGGCACGTAGATCGCCTGCATGGAGGTGATCGAGTGACCACGGGTCGAGGTGATGCGCTCCTGGAGCACACCCATCTCGTCGGCCAGGGTCGGCTGGTAGCCCACGGCCGAGGGCATGCGGCCCAGCAGCGTGGAGACCTCGGAACCGGCCTGGGTGAAGCGGAAGATGTTGTCGATGAAGAGCAGCACGTCCTGCTTCTTCACGTCGCGGAAGTACTCGGCCATGGTCAGGGCCGAGAGGGCGACGCGCAGACGCGTGCCCGGCGGCTCGTCCATCTGGCCGAAGACCAGGGCGGTCTGGCCGAGGACGCCGGCCTCCTCCATCTCGACCATGAGGTCGTTGCCCTCACGGGTGCGCTCGCCCACACCGGCGAACACCGACACACCACCGTGGTCGCGGGCCACACGGGCGATCATCTCCTGGATGAGCACCGTCTTGCCCACGCCGGCGCCACCGAACAGGCCGATCTTCCCACCCTGCACGTAGGGGGTCAGCAGGTCGATGACCTTGATGCCGGTCTCGAACATCTGGGTCTTGGACTCCAGCTTGTCGAAGTCCGGGGCGGGGCGGTGGATGCCCCAGCGCTCGGAGACCTCGAGCTGCTCGCCCGGCTCCAGGTTGAGGCACTCACCGGTGGCGTTGAAGACCTTGCCCAGGGTGACCTCACCCACCGGCACGCTGATGGGGCCGCCGGTGTCCTTGACCTCGGCGCCGCGCACCAAGCCGTCGGTCGGCTGCAGCGAGATGGCGCGGACCAGGTTGTCACCGATGTTCTGGGCGACCTCGAGGTTCAGCGTCTTGGTCTCACCGTCGAGCTCGACGTCGACCTTCAGGAGGTTGTAGATGGCGGGCACCGCGTCCGGCGGGAACTCGACGTCGACGACCGGCCCGATGATCCGAGCCAGACGTCCGACACCGCCGGCCTGCTGGGTGGCGGAGGTGTTCTCCGCGGCAATGGTGGCGTTCATGTGATCCGTTTCCTTCTTGTCCGTCACTGCTCGGTCACTTGGCGTCGGCGAGGGCGGCAGCGCCACCCACGATCTCGCTGATTTCCTGCGTGATGTCGGCCTGACGCGCCTGGTTGGCCAGTCGCGTGTAGTCCTTGATGAGGTCCTCGGCGTTGTCCGTCGCGGACTTCATGGCGCGCTGCCGGGCCGCCAGCTCGGAGGCGGCGGACTGCAGCAGCATGTTGTAGATGCGCGAGGACACGTACTGCGGCAGCAGGGCGTCCAGCACCTTTTCCGCGCTCGGCTCGAAGTCGTACTCCGGCGTGAGCCCCGAGTCGTCCTGCGCGACCCCGGCGGCGTCGGCGGTGACCTCGTCACCCTCGACGACCTCCAGCGGGAGCAGGCGGGCGGCGGTGACCTCCTGGGTCACCATGTTGACGAAGCGCGTGTACACCACGTGCACCTCGTCCACGCCGCCCTCCTCGGTGGGCTTCAGGAAGGCCTCGATGATCGCGTCGGCGATCTCGCGGGCCGCCTCCACGGTCGGGGCGTCGGAGAAGCCGGCCCAGTTGCGCGCCCAGTCGCGGTTGCGGAAGCGGTAGTAGCCCTCCGCCTTGCGACCCACGAGGTAGGGGGCCACCTCGAGGCGGTGCTCGTTGCGCAGCTCCTCGACCAGGCGGTCGGAGAACTTCAGCGGCGCGGACGGGTAGGCACCCGCCAGACCGCGGTCGGAGGTGATCACCACGACGGCGGCGCGCTTCGGCTCCGCACGCTCGGTGGTGAGGGGGTGGTCCTCGGTGGAGTTGGTCGCCACGGCCGAGACCGCGCGCGTCAGGGCGCGGGCGTACGGCGAGGTCTCCTCGACCCGCGTGCGCGCCTTGATCACCCGGGAGGCCGCGATCAGCTCCATCGCCTTGGTGATCTTCTTGGTGGCCTTGACGGACTTGATGCGTTGGCGGTACTCCCGCTGCCCCGCTGCCATGTCGTTCCGCCTTCCGGTGGTGGTCAGTGCACGTTCTGGTGTCCCGCCGTGGCGGGGTGGCCGTCCGGCGGCCGGTCCCGGTCTCCCGGGGCGCCCCGGTGAGGGACGCGGCTGGTGGGCCGGGGAGGGCGTGCGCCCTCCCCGGCACCCACTCAGCGCTTGGTCTTGACGATCCGCTCCTGGGTGACGTCGCCGTCCTCCAGCTCGGGGGTGTTCTCCTCGAGCTCGTCAGAACCGGGCTGGATGCCCGTGCTCGCCGAACCCTGGAACTGGCGCTTGAACTCGGCGATGGAGCTCTCGAGCTCGGCCTCGCCCTCGTCGGAGAGCTTGCCGCTCTCGACGATGGAGGAGAACAGCCCGGAGTGCTCGCGGCGCAGGAAGTCGAGGTACTCGGCCTCGAAGCGACGCACGTCCTCCACCTCGATGTCGTCCAGGTGGCCGTTGGTGCCGGCCCAGACGACCGCCACCTGCTCCTCGACGTTCATCGGCGAGGACTGCGGCTGCTTGAGCAGCTCCACCATGCGCGAACCACGGGCCAGCTGGGCCTTGGAGGCCGCGTCGAGGTCCGAGGCGAACATGGCGAAGGCCTCCATCTCACGGAACTGCGCGAGGTCGGTGCGCAGTCGACCGGAGACCGACTTCATGGCCTTGATCTGGGCCGCACCACCGACTCGGGACACCGACACACCCACGTTGATGGCGGGGCGGACACCCGAGTTGAAGAGGTCGGACTCCAGGAAGATCTGGCCGTCGGTGATGGAGATGACGTTGGTGGGGATGTAGGCCGAGATGTCGCCGGCCTTCGTCTCGATGATCGGCAGACCGGTCATCGAGCCCGCACCCATGTCGTCGCTCAGCTTGGCGCAGCGCTCCAGCAGGCGGCTGTGCAGGTAGAACACGTCACCCGGGTAGGCCTCGCGGCCCGGCGGGCGGCGCAGCAGCAGCGACACGGCGCGGTAGGCCTCGGCCTGCTTGCTCAGGTCGTCGAACACGATGAGCACGTGCTTGCCGTCGTACATCCAGTGCTGGCCGATGGCCGAGCCGGTGTACGGGGCCAGGTACTTGAAGCCGGCCGCGTCGGACGCCGGGGCGGCGACGATGGTCGTGTACTCCAGCGCGCCGTTCTCCTCCAGGGTGCGACGCACCTCCGCGATGGTGGAGCCCTTCTGGCCGATCGCCACGTAGATGCAGCGCACCTGCTGGTTGACGTCGCCGGACTCCCAGTTGCGGCGCTGGTTCAGGATGGTGTCCACCGCGACCGTGGTCTTGCCGGTCTGGCGGTCACCGATGATCAGCTGACGCTGGCCACGGCCGATCGGCACCATCGAGTCCACGGCCTTGATGCCGGTCTGCATCGGCTCGTGCACCGACTTGCGCTGCACCACGGTGGGCGCCTGCAGCTCGAGGGCGCGGCGGCCCTCGGACTGGATCTCGCCCAGGCCGTCGATCGGCTCGCCCAGCGGGTTCACCACGCGGCCGAGGAAGGCGTCGCCCACCGGGACCGAGAGGACCTCGCCGGTGCGGTGCACCTCCATGCCCTCCTCGATGCCGGCGAAGTCGCCCAGGACGACGACACCGATCTCGTGCACGTCGAGGTTCAGCGCCAGGCCCAGCGTGCCGTCGGCGAACTTCAGCAGCTCGTTGGTCATCGCCGAGGGCAGGCCCTCCACGTGCGCGATGCCGTCACCGGCATCGACCACGCGGCCCACCTCCTGGCTGGCGGCAGCCTGGGGCTCGTACGACTGGACGAACGAGTCCAGCGCGTCCCGGATCTCCTCGGGACGGATCGACAGCTCCGTCATGATCTCTCCTTGGTGGGCCGCTCGTGGGCCCTGGTCAGTGTCTCGGCCGGTGTATGGGGGGGGTTCGGGAACCGTGGGCGCTCAGACGCGCCCGACCATCCCGTCGCGGGCCTCGGCCAGTCGGCGCGAGACGGTGCCGTCGATCACGTCGTCGGCCACCTCGACGCGGACGCCACCGACGACGTCCTGGTCGATGACCGTGTTCAGCGTGATCTCTCGGCCGTACTGCGTGGCCAGCGCGGAGCGCAGGCGCTCCTGCTGGTCAGTGGTCAGCGGGACGGCCGTGTGGGCCACCGCGATGAGTCGCTCGGCACGTGCCGCGGCGATCTCCCGGTAGGCGCGCAGCGCCAGGTCGAAGCGCAGGGACTTGGCCCCCGCCACGGACTGCTCCACCAGGCGCAGCGTCTCCGGGGCCACCTTGCCGCCCAGCAGGCGCTGGACGAGCTCGCGCTTGGCCCCACGGTCGACACGGCGGTCGGTGAGGGCGGTGCGCAGCTGGGCGTCACCGGTGAACGTCTCCTGCACGGAGAACAGCTCGTCGGCCACGCGCTGGGCAGAACCGGTCCGCTCGGCGGAGCCCATGACGGACTCGACACCCAGGCGGATGACGGCCTCCCCGAGGTCGCCCTCGGAGCGCCAGCGCTGACCCGCGGCGGCCACCAGCACCCGGCGGGCGGGCTCGGTCGCCGACGCGAACACCTTCTCCGCCAGGCGCGCCCGGTCCTCACCCGAACGGGTGGGGTCGGTCAGCGCGCGGCGCAGCTGCCCGCTGTCGCCCAGCACCTCGGCGGCGCCGAAGAGCTGGTCGGCCAGGTCCATGCCCTGCGCCCCGCCACCGAGCTGCTGCTCGAGGGCGTCGCACGAGGCGGCGTAGGCGCCGATGGAGGTGCCCTGCATCAGCGGGCCTTCGTGGTGACGGTGGCCTTGCCGGACTCGAGCTCGGCCAGGAAGCGGTCCACGAGACCCTTCTGCCGGGCCTCGTCCTGCAGGGACTCACCGACGATGCGGCCGGCCAGGTCGGTCGACAGGCGGCCGACCTCACCGCGCAGCTGCACCTGGGCCTGCTGGCGCTCGGAAGCGATTTGCTTCTGGGCGGTCTCCAGGACCCGGGCGGCCTCCACGTCGGCGAGCTGACGCTTCTCCGCACGGATGGCGTCGCCCTCCTCACGGGCCTTCTCACGGATGGCGTTGGCCTCCGCACGCGCCTCGGCGAGCTGCGACTCGTACTTCTGCTGGGCTGCCTTGGCCTCGGCCTCGGCCTGCTCGGCACGGGCCATGCCGCCCTCGATGGCGTCACGGCGCTCGGCGTAGGCCTTCTCCATGGCCGGCACGAAGAACTTGCTGGCCACGAAGTAGACGATGCCGATGGCGATGAGACCGAAGATGAGCTCCGGCAGGTAGGGGATGAGCGCGTCGGTGCCGCTACGGCCTGCGTGCTCCCCACCCTCAGCCAGCACACTCAGGTTGTGCACGGTGTCTCCTTCAACGGATTCGACAGGGGGTGCGTGCCACCGAGGTGGTCACGCGTGATGACGCGGATCCGTCAGAGGATGAAGGTCAGCACGAAGCCCAGGATGGCCAGGGCCTCGGCGATGGCCATACCGAGGATGGCGATCGGCTGCAGGAGCGAGCGGGACTCGGGCTGACGCGCCACACCGTTGATGTAGGCAGCGAAGATCAGGCCAACGGCGATGGCCGGGCCGATGGTGGCGAGACCGTAGCCGACGAGGTTCAGCGAGCCGTCCATGGTGTTCCTCTTTCCTTGTGTCCCACGCGGTCCTTCCACGTGGGGCGGGGTTCAGGGGTGGTGCTGTTCAGTTGTACGACAGGAAGGTCAGGGGGCGGGGTGCTCCCCGCCGGGACCGGCGGTGCGCCGGTCAGTGGTCCTCGGAGAGCGAGGCGCCGATGTAGCTGGCCGACAGCAGGGTGAAGACGTAGGCCTGCAGGCACTGGATGAGGATCTCGAAGAAGGTCATGAGCAGACCCATGATCCAGGAGCCGGCGCCGGCGATGGCCAGCAGCGGGCCGGAGTTCACCAGGAACCAACCGCCCATGATGAACAGCACCAGGGCCATGTGGCCGGCGAGCATGTTGCCGAAGAGTCGCAGCGCGAGCGTCAGCGGCTGGGTGATGGTCTTGGAGACGAACTCCAGGAAGAAGACCACCGGCACGATGAACACGGGCAGGCCCGACGGCACGAAGGTCTTGAGGTAGCCCCCGAGGCCGTGCTTGCGGATGCCCACGATGTGGTAGACGACGTAGACGATGAGCGTCAGCACCACCGGGAAGGCGATGGAGGCCATCGTCGGCATCTGCACCGGAGGCAGCACGCCCATGAGGTTGTTGAGCAGGATGAAGACGAAGAGCGAGAAGAGCAGCGGCACGAACGGCTTGAACTTCTCACCGCCGATGAGGTCACGGGCGATGCCGTTGCGCACGAAGTCGTAGATGCCCTCGGTGACGAACATGCCCTTGGACGGCACGACGGCGGCGCGCTTGGCCGCCCACATCATCCAGGCACACAGCGCGGCGGTCACGAGCATGACCACGAGCATCTGGCGGGTGAAGGCGAAACCGCCCACCTCGAACAGGGGGAGCCAGAAGTCGTTGGTGCTCGGCTGGTGGAACTCCACCTCTGCGAGCATGGCCGGTGCGTGGCTCACGTGCTATTCCTCCACGGGGTCTGGGGGTCCGACCCCGTTCGCGTGCCGCGGGGCACGGGGTCAGTCGGCGTTGCTTCAGCCGGAACCCACCTGCATCCACGCCGGAGAACCGGCGCTGACGGGCGGGTGGGCACAGCGGGACGTCGCCGTGTCAGGCGTCACTGTACCTGAGGATCAGCACGTACAAGGACAGCCCCACGCCGACCAGCGTGGCGACCGGGACCACCCAGCGCCACCCCGTCAGCTCGGCCAGCAACCACCCCAGCCCGGCGAACACGAGGATGCCGGTGAGCAGGGTGCCCAGCACCGCTGCACCGAGGTCGGCACCGCGCGCGCTGCCGCCGCGCCAGGCCTCCTTCTCCCACGGGTCGTCCGGCTCGTCGTCCCCCACCCAGGGGCCCTTGTAGTCAGCCACGGCCGCCCCCGTACGGCTCCACCGTCATGGCGTGTCGCCCGGTGACGAAGCCGTGCACCACACCGGCCTGCCAGGCCAGCACCGCGATGCCGCCCACCAGCGAGAAGACGAAGCCGTCCGGCCACGGCACGAGGAAGACCGCGGCGGCGAAGACGGCCACCTGCAGCAGGAAGACGAGCAGCGCCATCGGCACCACGAGCGCCGGCGCCCCGTCGAGCACGTACCGGACCATGAGCAGCCCCGTGGTGAGCACGAGCGCGGTCACCACGCACACCCCGGCGGCGGTCACGGCGGCACCCGGGCCCCGGGTCCACAGCGCCACGGGCACCGAGACCGCGAGGACGAGCAGGGAGCCCAGCGGGCCGTGCACGAGCATGCGGCCCCACGGGGAGCGGTTCACAAAGGGTCTCCTTCCGGGGCCACGCGGCGCGGCACCACCCAGGTCACCAGCGCGGCGAGCACCCCGAGCGAGACGAGCAGCACCAGCCCGGCCCACTCGGGCAGGTAGTTGAACGAGAGCACTCCCCCGGCCAGCGTGGCGGCCCACAGGTACATCGTGAGCACGGCCGAGCGGTGGCTGTGCCCCAGCCGCAGGAGCTGGTGGTGCAGGTGGCGGGCGTCGGCGTCCCACGGCTTGCGGCCAGCCCGGGTGCGGCGCACCACGGCCAGCAGCATGTCCACCAGGGGGATCGCGACCACGGCCACCGGCAGGGCCAGCGGCAGCACGACCGCGGCCGTCCGGGAGGCCACACCCACCGCGGCCGGGTCCACGGTGCCGGTCAGCGAGATGGTGGCCGCGGCCATGAGCAGCCCCAGCAGCAGCGACCCGGCATCACCCATGAAGAGGCGGGAGGGGTGGAAGTTGTGCGGCAGGAACCCGGCCGTCACGCCCATGAGCACCGCGGTGATGAAGGTGGCGGTGCTGAACACGTTGGGCGGGTCATAGGTGTGCGAGAGCTCGTAGCTCCAGACGAAGAAGGCCGCGGCGGCGATGCCGACCATGCCGGCGGCCAGGCCGTCCAGCCCGTCCACGAAGTTCACCGCGTTCATCGTGGCCACCACGAGCAGGATGGTGAGCGCCAGCGAGACCGGCCCGGGCAGGATCGTGTAGCCCTGGATCGGCAGGCTGATCAGGGAGACGCCTTGGGCGGCCATCACCACGGCCGCGGCCACCTGCCCGCCGAGCTTGAGCGCCCAGTGGAGGTCCCAGCGGTCGTCGGCCGCACCAAGGGCGGACACCACCACCGCGGCCGCGAGCACGCCGTACATCTGCGTGTCGGCGAAGATCTGGCTGAGGTAGGGCAGGCGCGAGGCCACCAGCGTGGCCCCGAAGAGCCCGGCCAGCATCGCCAGGCCCCCCAGGCGCGGCTTGGGCACCGCGTGCACGTCGCGCCCGCGCACCGGCGTGATGGCACCGGCCCGCACCGCGAACCAGCGCACCAGGGGGGTCAGCCAGAAGGTGACGACCCCGGCCACGAGCATGACGAGGAGGTACTCACGCACGGTGGGTACCTCCTCGGGGCAGGACGCGAGCAGCCGGCCGCCACGGGGGGGGTGGCGGCCGGCGGGTGCTCAGCGGGGGTAGGCGGGGAACTGCTCGGTCAGCTGGTCGACCTGGGCGCGGATCTCGCGGGAGACGGCGCCCTCGGGCTCACCCTCGCCCTGCGTGACGGCCTTCGCGATGAGGTCGGCGATGGTCTGCATCTGCTCGACGCCCATGCCCTGGGTCGTCACGGCGGGGGTGCCCACGCGCACGCCGGAGGCCAGCATCGGCGGGGCCGGGTCGAAGGGGATGGTGTTCTTGTTGAGCACCAGGCCGGCCGCGTCGCAGCGGGCCTCGGCGTCCTTGCCCGAGACGCCCAGCTCGCGCAGGTCGTGCAGCGAGAGGTGGGTGTCGGTGCCACCGGAGATCGGGCGCAGGCCGTGCTCGCCCAGGGCGGCGGCCAGCGTCTTGCTGTTCTCCACGACCTTGGCCGCGTACTCCTTGTACGCCGGCTGCAGGCACTCGTGGAAGTTCACGGCCTTGGCGGCCACGGCGTGCATGAGCGGGCCGCCCTGCATCATCGGGAAGACGGCCTTGTCGATCTTCGAGGCGTGCTCCTCCTTGCACACGATGGCGCCGCCGCGCGGGCCGCGCAGCACCTTGTGCGTGGTGAAGGAGACGACGTCGGCGTGCGGCACCGGCGAGGGGATCACGCCACCGGCCACCAGGCCGATGAAGTGGGCGGCGTCCACCCAGAAGATCGCCCCGACCTCATCGGCGATGGCGCGGAAGCGCTCGAAGTCGATGAGGCGCGGGATGGCCGAGCCACCGGCGAGGATGATCTTGGGGCGGTGCTCCTTGGCCAGGCGCTCCACCTCGTCGTAGTCGATGTGCTCGGTCTCGGCGCTCACGCCGTAGTGCACGGCGTTGAACCACTTGCCGGAGAAGCTCACCTTGAACCCGTGGGTGAGGTGGCCGCCGTGGTCCAGGCTCATCGCCAGGATGGTGTCGCCGGGCTTGGCGAACGCGCCGTAGACGGCCTGGTTGGCCGAGGCGCCCGAGTGGGGCTGCACGTTGGCGTGGTCGGCGCCGAAGAGCTCCTTGGCACGGGCGATGGCCAGGTTCTCGGCCTTGTCCACCTCGGCGCAGCCACCGTAGTAGCGACGACCGGCGTAGCCCTCGGCGTACTTGTTCGACAGGGTCGAGCCCAGCGCGGTGAGCACCGCGGGGCTGGTCTGGTTCTCACTGGCGATGAGCTGGATGCCCGTGCGCTGACGCTCCAGTTCCGAGAGCAGGATCGCGGCGATCTCCGGGTCCTGCTGCTCCAGCATCGTGTAGTCAGGGCCGAAGAAGGGGGGCTGGCTCATCGTGTGCTCCTGTCGTCGTTGACGGGGGTGGCCGACGGGGCGTCGGCGGAGGGGCCCGCCTCGTGGGCACGGCCACTGCGCAGCCTACGCGTCGGGGCGTCGTGCACCTCGTGTCCCTCGGCGTCCACTTCGACCACGTCGAACTCCCGGTCCACCGGCACGGCGACCGTGCGCAGCGTCGAGGCCGTCGGCTCGTGGGCCTGGGCCACGCCGTCGTCCTCCACGACCTCCTCCGACGGGGGCTCGGGCGGCAGTTCGTGGGCCTGGGACATCCGCAGGCTGGTGGCACCTCTGGGGGCCGGGCCGGTCGGCGCCCCGGCCGCCGCCACCGGAGACTCCTCGGGGCCAGCCGTCAGGGGGTGGTGGACCGGCACGGCCTGCGTCTCCTGCTCCTCCAGCCGGGCGAGCCACGCCTCCTGCTCGGCCTCCTCGCGGCGGCCGGCCTCCTCGTCCTCGTCGTCGATGAGGGGCACGTCGGCCGGGTCCTCCACCGGGGCCTCGGTGAGGTCGTGCGGCACGGCCCCGTCGGAGGCGGCGGCCGCCGCCTCGGTGGACCGGCCGGCGGCCCTGAGCTCCTTCTCCAGGGCCTCGCGGTCCGCCGCGGGCTCGGGCTCCGCGGGCGAGAGGCGCAGGTGCACCTCCTCGCCGAGCACCTCCTCGAGACGCTCCACGGAGAGGGCCCCCATGCGCAGGATCACCGGGCTGGGACGGGTGCAGTCGAGGATGGTCGACGGGCGGTTGCCGGGGGTGGGCCCGCCGTCCAGGTACACCTGTACGGCCGAGCCCAGCTGCGTGGCCGCCTCGAGCACGGTGGTGGCGGCCGGCTGACCGGTGACGTTGGCGCTGGTCACCGCGAGCGGACCGGTGCGCGAGAGCAGGCGCAGCGCCAGGTCGTGGTCAGGCATGCGCAGCGCCACGGTGCCGTTGGTGGCCCCGAGGTCCCACTGCAGGGAGGGCTGGGCCTGCACCACCACGGTGAGCGGGCCGGGCCAGCACTCGCTGAGCAGCCTCCGCACGTAGGGCTGCAGCGAGGTGGCCAGGCCGTCCACGGTGCGGATGCTGGGCACCATCACCGGCGGCGGCTTGTCCGCCCCGCGCTGCTTGGCTGCGAGCACGTTCGGCACGCCCTCGGCGTGGAAGGGGTCGGCGGCCACGCCGTAGACGGTGTCGGTGGGGAGCACGACGACGCGACCCTCCGCGAGCGCCTCCTGCGCCGCGTCGAAGGCCTCGTCGCGCTGCTCGTCGGTGGGTTCGGTGCAGTCGAACACCGGGCTCATGCCTGTCCTCCTGGGGTGCGGTCGGTGCAGTCTTTCACGCCCCGCACCCCGCCAGCGGCCCTAGGCTCACCGTGACCTGCCCCTGCTCCCCGGGAGTCCCTGTGCCCGACCAGCCCACCCCCGCACCCACCACCTGGGCCGACCGGACCCTCTCGGAGCAGAACGTGCGCCACGCAGCCCTCGAGGGGGTCATCCTCGAGCGCTGCACGCTGCCGGAGCTCGACCTGCGCGGCACCGAGCTGAGCGGCCTCGTCCTGCGGGACTGCACCGCCACCGGGTGCCGGCTCGACCACGCCACCGCGGACGGCCTGCGCGTCCTGGGCGGCCGGTGGGACGCCACCCGGTGGGACTCCGCCGACCTGTGCGACGCCCGCTTCGAGGGGGTGGACCTCGCCCACGCCTCGTTCGAGCAGGCCCTCCTCTCCGGCGCGGTCCTCGACGGCTGCCGGCTGAGCGGTACCCGCCTGTCGGCCACACGGGGCCTCGGCTTCACCCTGGCGGGCGGGACGGCCTTCGCGGCCGACCTCACCGGCGCCCAGCTGGAGGGCAACACGTTCGGGGGCACCCGGCTCACCGAGGCGGTCCTCGCCCGGGCCGTGCTCCGCGGTGCCACCTTCGACGGGTGCGATCTCCTCGGCGCCCAGCTGGAGGGGGCGGACCTGGCCGGCGCGGACCTGCGGGGAGCGGGCCTCCCCGAGGACCTGCCCCTGGAGCAGCTCACCGGCGCGGTGGTGACCCCGGCCCAGCTGGCCCGGCTGGCCGGGGCGCAGCTCGGCGTGGTGGTGCAGGAGGCCTGAGGCCCGGGCTCACCGCCCCGGCCAGCGCCCTTCCACGAAGCGGGGCCGTCCCGCGAGATCGCGGTGGTCAACCACGTCCACGTACCCCAGCTCGCCGAGCAGCCGCGGCAGGGACTCCCCCTGGGTGTCGTCGTGCTCCATGAGGAGCCACCCGCCCGGGCGCAGCAGCGTCGCCGCGTGGCGGGCGAGCTGCAGCGGCACCGCGAGCCCGTCCGGCGACCCGCCGTACAGGGCGCGCTCGGGATCGTGGTCGGCTACCTCGGGGTCGTCCGGCACGGCCCCGTCGGGCACGTACGGCGGGTTGGACACCACGAGGTCCACCTGGCCCTCGCGATCGGCGAACTCCACGCGGGCATCACTCACCCTGAGGTCGACGGTCATCCCCGTGGACTCAATGTTGCGCTCGGCGTACTCCGCGGCACGGTGGTCGATCTCCACCGCCCGGAGCACCAGCTCCGGCAGGCGCTCCCCCGCCTGACGACGGCGCTCCACCGCCGCCGCCACGCCCAGCACCACGGCCCCGCTCCCGGTGCAGAGGTCCACCAGCTCGACCTGCACTCGACCCTCACCCCTGCTGGCGAGGATCTCGCCGGCCCGCTCGACGAGCAGCTCGGTCTCCGGGCGCGGCACGAACACCCCCGGCCCCACGGTCAGGCGCGCCCCGGCGAACCAGGCGTACCCGAGCACGTGCTGCAGCGGTTCACGGGCGGCCCGCCGTGCCACGCCGTCCTCCAGCGCGGCCACCTCCGGGCCGTCC
>NZ_KV824265.1:0-5052 GCF_001816045.1 Kytococcus sp. HMSC28H12 | reverse complement strand
GTCGCGTGGGGAGGCCGGGGGCGACGACGCCCGCGACCAGGGCGCCCGTGACCGTGACGACCAGCGCCGCGGGGACCGTGGCGAGCGTGACGACCGCGGTGAGCAGGGGCGCGACGAGCGCGAGGAGCGCCGTGGCGAGGGCGACGACGACCGCCAGCACGGCCCGACCGACGGTCGTGACGACGAGGAGCGCGGCGGCCGCCGCCGCAACCGTCGCAACCGCCGCAACCGTGGCCGCAACCGCGACGACGAGCAGGGCCGCGACCACGGCGGGCGCGACCAGCAGCGCGGCGGCCAGCATGACGACGCCGACCTGGTGCCGATCGCGGGCATCCTGGACGTCTTCGACTCGTACGGCTTCGTGCGCACGACCGGTTACCTGCCGGGCCCGAGCGACATCTACGTGCCGCAGCAGATGATCAAGCGCCACGGTCTGCGCAAGGGTGACGCCGTGGTGGGCCGCATCAAGCCGCGCCACGACCTCGACGACGACATGTCGATGCCGGCGCCGCAGCAGGGCCGCCGCAACCAGAAGGCGAACAAGAACAAGTTCAACGCCCTGGTGAAGGTCGACCAGGTGAACGGCATGTCCCCCGAGGACGCCAAGCGCCGCGTCGAGTTCGGCAAGCTCACCCCGCTCTACCCGCAGCAGCGGATGCGCCTGGAGGCCGGGCAGAAGAACTACACCAACCGGGTCATCGACCTGGTGGCGCCGATCGGCAAGGGCCAGCGCGGCCTCATCGTGGCACCGCCGAAGGCCGGAAAGACCATGATCCTGCAGTCGATCGCCAACGCGATCACGCAGAACAACCCCGAGGTGCACCTCATGATCGTCCTGGTGGACGAGCGCCCCGAGGAGGTCACCGACATGCAGCGCACGGTCAAGGGTGAGGTCATCGCCTCCACCTTCGACCGCCCGGCCGACGACCACACCACCGTGGCCGAGCTGGCCATCGAGCGCGCCAAGCGCCTCGTGGAGATGGGCCAGGACGTCGTGGTGCTGCTGGACTCCATCACCCGTCTGGGCCGCGCCTACAACATCGCGGCGCCGGCCTCCGGCCGCATCCTGTCCGGTGGTGTGGACTCCAGCGCGCTGTACCCGCCGAAGCGCTTCTTCGGTGCCGCTCGCAACATCGAGAACGGTGGCTCGCTCACCATCCTCGCCACCGCCCTGGTGGAGACCGGCTCCAAGATGGACGAGGTGATCTTCGAGGAGTTCAAGGGCACGGGAAACATGGAGCTGCGCCTCTCGCGCCAGCTGGCCGACCGTCGCGTCTTCCCGGCCGTCGACGTCAACGCCTCGGGCACCCGCAAGGAGGAGATCCTCCTCAACGCCGAGGAGCTCAAGGTGGTCTGGAAGCTGCGCCGCGTGCTCGCCGCGCTGGACACCCAGGCCGCGATGGAGCTGCTCCTGGACCGCATGAAGAAGACCACCGGCAACGGCGAGTTCCTCATGCAGGTGCAGCAGACCTCCTCGATCAAGCTCGACGACGAGGACTGAGCGCCCGGCGCACGCAGTGCAGAGAGCCCCTCACCGGTGATCCGGTGAGGGGCTCTCTGGTGTGGGGGAGGCGTCAGCCGCGCGGGAACCCGTCGGTCGGGTCCTCCGGCTGCACCTCACCGCTGGGGACGTCGTCCCGCATCGGCGAGTTCTGCTGCGGCACCTGCTGCGTGGTGTCCAGGCCCGGGTTGCTCTGCACCGGCGAGCCGCCGGCCGGGGTGGAGCCCCCCAGGCCGCCCATGCCGGCCGCCGAACCGCGGCGCTGGCTGGTGGAGTCCGCGGCCTCGTCGGTGGCCCCCGCCGCCTCGGCGCGGGCCTTGCGCAGCGCCTCGGCCGGGTCCTCCAGGGTGGCCTCCTCGATGTCGAGGTGCATGGCCTCGCCCTTGACGTTCTCCTGCAGGTGGGCCGACGCGCCGTCCAGGGCGCCCTGGCCGCCCAGGATGCCGCCCACGCCCTTGAGGGCGTCGGTGATCTCGCTGGGGAAGAAGAACATCTTGTTGGCGTCGCCCTCGGCGATCTTGGGCAGCGCCTGCAGGTACTGGTAGGCGAAGACCTTGCTGTCCGGGTTGCCCCGGTGGATGGCGTCGAACACCTGCATCACGGCGCGGGACTCACCCTGCGCGCGCAGCACGGCGGCCTGCGCGTCACCCTCGGCGGTGAGGATGGCGGCCTGCTTCTCACCCTCGGCCGTGAGGATCTGCGACTGCTTGACACCCTCGGCGTTGAGGATGGCCGCACGACGGTCGCGCTCGGCGCGCATCTGCTTCTCCATCGAGTCCTGCACGCTGGGCGGCGGGTCGATGGCCTTGAGCTCCACGCGGTTGACGCGGATGCCCCAGCGGCCGGTGGCCTCGTCGAGCACGCCGCGCAGGCGACCGTTGATCTGGTCGCGACTGGTCAGCGTCTGCTCGAGGTCGAGCGAACCGATGACGTTGCGCAACGTGGTGACGGTGAGCTGCTCGATACCCGAGATGTAGTTGGCGATCTCGTAGGTGGCGGCCTTGGGGTCGGTCACCTGGAAGTAGATGACCGTGTCGATGGAGACCACCAGGTTGTCGCTGGTGATCACCGGCTGCGGCGGGAAGCTCACGACCTGCTCACGCAGGTCGACCGTGGCGCGCGGCTTGTCGATGAACGGGATGAGCAGGTTGAGGCCGGCGTCCAGCGTCTTGCTGTAGCGGCCCAGGCGCTCGACGATGACGGCGGTCGCCTGCGGCACGATCTTGATGGATCGCACCAGCACGACGACCACGAACAGCAGCAGCAGCACGAGTACCACTGCGGTGATGGCTTCGGGCACGTCTCCTCCTCGGGGACTGTGGGTCGGACGGGTCAGGCAGGGAGGCGCTCGATGCGCGCGGTGGCTCCGTCGATGCGGGCGATGCGGACGCGCTCGCCGACGGCGAAGGTCTCACCGTCCCACTGGGGGCGGGCGCTCCAGATCTCTCCGTGGAGCTTCACCGTGCCGGCCAGCTCCGTGACCGGCTCCGCCACGAGGGCGTCGCGACCGGTCAGGGCGGCGGCGTTGGTGACGGCCAGCGGGGTGCTCTCCTCCAGGCGGCGGCGCAGCACGGGGCGCACGAAGAAGAGCAGCACCAGGGCGCTGAGGCAGAACAGCACGAACTGCCCGGTGAGGTTCAGGCCCAGAGCAGCGGCCACCATGGCCACCAGGGCGCCCGCCGCCAGCATCAGGAACATGAAGTCGAGCGTGAGCATCTCGATCGCTCCGAGGGCGAGGGCGGCGCCCAGCCACCAGAGCCACTGGGGATCGCGCAGGAAGTCGAACATGGGTGAACTGTAGGACGCATCACCACCGAGGGGGCATGGCACCGAGGGGGGACGGGGGAGGGGTGGCCGGGTGGCCCGTCCCACCCGCGTCGGAGGCGGTTTGCCAGCGGGCTGACGGCGCTGGCAGAATGCTCCGTTGCGTCCGGTTCACGTCAGGCCCCGATCGGGGAACGCGGCGTCCCGTCCACACGGGCACGCGGACGACCCGGACATCCCCATCCAGCGAGGAGAGACCCATGCGCAAGGACATTCACCCCGCGTATGACACCACCGAGGTCGTGTGCACCTGTGGCGCCACCTTCACCACCCGCAGCACCGCCGCGAACGGCCGCATGAACGTGGACGTCTGCAGCCAGTGCCACCCCTTCTACACCGGCAAGCAGAAGATCCTGGACACCGGTGGTCGCGTGGCGCGCTTCCAGCAGCGCTACGGCAACAAGGCCGGCAACTGAGACTTCTGGTCATGGCCGGGGTTCCCCACGGGGGCCCCGGCCATCATCATGTCCGGATGAGGGAGGCCCGATGAGCGACGCCCTGCAGGAGGCCCTGGCCGAGCACGCCCGGCTGGAGGCGCTCATGGCCGACCCCGAGGTGGTGTCGGACCCGACGCGCCTGCGCGCCACCGCGCGGCAGTACAGCGCCCTGGAGCCGGTGGTGCGGGCCGCCGGACGGGTGGGGCAGGCCGAGCAGGACCTCGCCGCCGCCCGGGAGCTGGCCGCGGAGGACCCCGAGTTCGCGGCCGAGGCCGAGGCGCTGGCCGCGGAACTCGAGGAGGCCCGGACGGCGCTGACCCGCGCGCTGCTCCCGCGGGACCCGGACGACGACCGGGACGTGATCCTGGAGGTGAAGGCCGGCGAGGGAGGCGCCGAGTCCGCGCTCTTCGCCGGCGAGGTGGTGCGCATGTACCTGCGGCACGCCGAGCGGGAGGGGTGGTCGGCCACGGTGGCCGAGTCGACCGCCTCGGACCTGGGCGGGGTGAAGGACGCGCGCGTGGTGGTCCGCGCCGGGTCGGCCCCGGCCGGACGGATGCCCTGGTCGCGGTTGAAGTTCGAGGGCGGGGTGCACCGCGTGCAGCGGGTGCCGGTGACCGAGTCGCAGGGACGCATCCACACCTCGGCCATCGGGGTGCTGGTGCTGCCCGAGGTGGAGGACCCGGCCGAGGTGGAGATCTCCCCGAACGACCTGAAGATCGACGTCTTCCGCAGCTCGGGGCCGGGTGGCCAGAGCGTCAACACCACCGACTCCGCCGTGCGGATCACCCACCTGCCCACGGGTGTGGTGGTGACCTGCCAGAACGAGAAGTCGCAACTGCAGAACAAGGAGGCCGCCCTGCGGGTGCTGGCCTCCCGACTGCGCCGGGCGGCCATGGAGGAGGCCGCGGCGGAGGCGAGCGAGGCGCGGCGGGCGCAGGTGCGCACCGTGGACCGCAGCGAGCGGGTGCGCACGTACAACTTCCCCGAGAGCCGGGTGAGTGACCACCGCAGTGGGTACAAGGCGCACAACCTGCCCGCGGTGCTGGACGGGGACCTGGGGGCGGTCATCGACTCGCTCGTGGCCGACCACGAGGCCCGTCTGCTGGCCGGGGAGGGCTGAGGGCGTGGCGACGGTGGAGCTCACCGCCCTGCTGCGCTCGGCGACGCAGCGGCTGGCCGAGGCCGGCTGCTCCAGCCCGGCCCCCGATGCGGCGGCGTTGCTGGGCCACGCGGTGGGGTGCGACCCCGCCGAGGTGCACCGGAGGGCCCTGCTGGGGCACGCGGTGGACG
>NZ_KV824264.1:0-17296 GCF_001816045.1 Kytococcus sp. HMSC28H12 | reverse complement strand
CCCGACCCCGACGCCCGCCCCGGCTCCGGCCACCACCGCGCCGCCGGCCCGCCTGGTGGACACCCCGCCGGCGCCGGCCGAGCCCGGTGGTGGCGCGTGCCGCATCAAGGGCAACATCTCCAGCAGTGGGGAGAAGATCTTCCACTCCCCGGGCCAGCGGCACTACACGCAGACCAAGATCTCGCCGGCCAAGGGGGAGCGGTGGTTCTGCTCCGCCGCCGAGGCGATCAAGGCCGGGTGGCGCGCCGCCAAGGTGTGAGGCACGCACGAGGGGCCCGGGCAGGCGCCCGGGCCCCTCGTGCGTGGTGGGGTCACGCCCCGGTGCCCACGAGCAGCATCGTGGCGGCCAGGACCACGCCCACGGTGACCAGGATCATCGTGGTGTAGCCCAGCACGTCGCGGATGCGGAGGCCGGCGATGGCCAGCAGCGGCAGGGCCCAGAAGGGCTGCACCATGTTGGTCCACTGGTCGCCGTAGGAGACGGCCATGATCGCCACCGCCGGGTCCACGCCGAGGCGCTCGGCGGCATCGAGCAGGATCGGCCCCTGCACGGCGATCTGCCCGCCGCCCGACGGCACGAAGAAGTTCACCAGGCCGGCCGAGAGGAAGGCCAGCAGCCCGAAGGTCTGCGGCGTGGAGGTGTCGACCACCGCGTCCGAGAGCACGGCGATGAGGCCGGTGCCGGCCATGATGCCCATGATCCCGGCGTAGAGCGGGAACTGCAGCAGGATCTCGCCCACGTTGGAGGCGGCGTCCTTGACCAGCTCCACCAGCTCGAAGGGATTGCGCACCAGCAGCAGCACCAGGCCCAGGAAGCTCCAGTTGACGACGTCCAGGGTGAGCGTGCCGCCGTCGGCGAAGTGCAGGCCCAGGTAGGCCACCACCAGCAGGCCGAGCACGGTGGTGGTCACCCGGGAGGCGTCCACCGCGTCGGCCGGGGTCTCCACCGTCCACTCCGGCCGGGCGGTCTCCAGCTGGTGCTCGGGCATCTCCACCACGTCCGCACCGGACTTCGGGGCCATGAGCGCCACGGTGGCGAAGATGACCAGCAACGCCACCGCGGCCGCGGTGAGGTTCCACCAGCTGAAGGTGGTCTGCGTGATGGGGATGGTGTGGCCCACCTGCTGGGCCACGAAGGAGCCTTCGGTGGCGGCCGTGAGCGGCGCCGAGCCGGAGTAGCCCATGTGCCAGATGCTCATGCCGGTGTAGCCGGTGGCCACGAGCAGCGGGAAGTGCACCTTCTCGCCGCGCAGCCGGGCCTGGGCGGCCACCTCCTTGGCCAGCAGGGCGCCGACCACCAGGCCCAGCCCCCACGTGACGAGGGTGGCCAGACAGGTCACCAGGGCCACGAAGACGTAGGGCATGACGCGGCCACGGGGCACGCGGGCCAGGCCGGTGAGCAGGGTGCGCACCGGGCCGGTGTGGGCCAGCACGTGGCCGAGCATGAGCACCAGCGCCATCTGGGTGATGAACGCCAGCAGCCCGGCCAGTCCGTCACCCCAGGCCGTGACCACCTCGCGGGGGCCGGCGTCGGTGAGCGCCAGCGCGGCGACCATCACCACGAGCGTCAGCACGATGGCGAACACCAGCGAGGAGGGGATGAACCGCTCCACCAGGTGGTTGATCGGCCCCATCACCCCCTGGCCGCGGCGGCGGTCCGGGCTGGGGCGGGTGGTGGCCGTGGACGCGGGGCTGGACACGGGTGGACCTCCAGGCGAGGGGACAGGGCACCCAGATGCTATGGGTGACCCCGGTCACACCGGGTACGGGGGTCCCGCCGCGCCGGCGGTCGAACCTCAGCCGATGCCGGGTTCGGTCATTCAGGCCTCGACCACCCGTGCGTCGTCGATGCGCAGACGCCGTTGGGTGAGGGCCTCGAGGTCCTCCGAACGATGGCTGGTCATGAGCAACGTGCCACCATCCGAGGAGAAGTCCCTCAGGAGGCCGGTGATGCGCTCGGCACTCGACTGGTCGAGTGCGTTGAAGGGTTCGTCCAGCAGCAGCACGCGCGGTCGTTCGAGGATTGCTTGGGCGATGCCCAGCTTCTGCTTCATCCCGAGGGAGAAGTTCTTCGCCTTGGTCGATGACGTGGGGTCCAGCCCCACGGCCTCGAGGGTTTCTCGGACGCGGGCCTCATCCGCGACCCTGCGGATGTGCGCCAGCTCGCGCAGGTTGTCCGCGGCACTCAGATGGCCGAGGAACCCGGGGGAATTGATCATGACGCCGAAGGACTCCGGGTACTTGCGTCCGGGCCCCATGAGGGCTGGGTCGATGGTCACTTCTCCGGCGTCAGGTCGCATGAACCCTACGAGCAACTTGAAGAGCACGGACTTGCCGGAGCCGTTGGGGCCGCTGAGGCCGATGGACTCACCGTGCTCGACAGTGAGGTCGACGTCTCGCAGAACAGGGGTGCCGCGGAAGGCCTTCGAGAGCCCAAGGGCGGAGATGGCGTGCATGTCAGAGGTCACGTCCTTGTCGGGGCAGTGGTGAACATCGGATGGTCAGGGCGAGCGCTGCCACGGGAGCGGCGAGCCACAGCCAGGCTGGAGAGGCTCCCGCGTCCTGGGCCAGCGCGGTGAGGCCGAGCGGGAGGTGCGAGGACTCCCACGGTGCGAGGGGGGCGAGGAGCAGCGTGCTGCTGAGGACTATCAGCCCCCAGTTCTGGTCACCGGCGACCCACGTGACCGAGACGGTGAGCGTGCCCCAGACGAGCACGTGCAGGAGCCACCCGAGAAGGAGGTGGCCACCGAGCAGGAGCGACGACGAGAGCTGCTCTCCGGTCATGACCGTGGCGATCACGGTGGTGCACGCCGTTGCGCCGACCACGGCAACGGCAGGGGCCGTGACGGAGGGCTTCAGAACGGGCCAGGTCCTTCCATGGGCGAGGACACGCAGGGGCGCTGAGCGCAGGGCAGGGGTGTCGAGGGCCAGGAGGGCCATGAGCACCGGGAGGTTGGTGACCATCCAGTGCACCGTGAAGACCTGGGCATCGAACGCCCCGCCGCCGTGCCCCCACCAGGTGAGGAGAAGGACCTCTCCCGAGGAGTGCCACCCGTTGCCCTGGAGCGCGGGCGCTGCCAGGGTCCACAGCCCAGCAGCGGCCGTGGTGGTCCAGAAGGCGGAGGTGGGTCGAAGGGGGCCCCGCTGCACTGCCACTGCCAGGGCCGCGCAGGCAAGCAGCGAGGCGAGGGACCGCACCCTGCCTGCCTCGGGGCCCGGCAGGGCCAGGTCGACGGGGCCCACTCCCAGGGTGGGGATGCCCAGGCCGATCTGGCAGACGGCCCAGAGCACCACGGCACAGCAGAGCGCCCAGCCTGCCGCCGCACGCCACGCGGCGGCTCCTGCAACGGCCGTGCTCAGCAGCGTCGTCGCGGCAGCGAGTGTCATGAGACAGGCCGCCAGGGTCGGTGCCGCCTGGGGCAGGCTCTCCCACGGCAGGCCGGTGGCGCTGGCTGCGGCCCCCAGGAGGTACCCGCCGAGAGCTGCACACGAGGCTGTGAGGGCATCGAGGAACAGCGCCCGCGTGAGGGAGCGGTCGGTACCGTGCCGCATGCGCGCGGCCGGGGAGCCGTGCCAGACACCGTCGGAGACGGCCACCACGAGACTTGCCGGCAGGATCACGGACACCCAGGGCCGGGGGTCGGTCAGCCGCATCCAGAGGTGATCTGCAACGGTGGGCGCGGCGGCCGAGCGGGCGTGGAGCCCGTAGAGGCAGCCGCAGACGACACCGACGACGAGTATCCCGAGCGTCCTCGGTCGGAGCACGGTACTCACCGGGGGAGTTCAGGCAGCCGCACCAGCACGCACATCCACAGGAGCGCCGTCACTCCCGTGGCCAGGGCCAGCGAGGGCACAGCGTGCCAGAGCGGGAAGACATCCAAGGTGGGTGGGAACTGCGAGGCCGTGGGGGTGAAGGTCTCCAGCTTGGCGAGTGCGAGCACCACGGAGACGACGGTGACACCCGCGAGGGGGAGGAAGAACGCCAGCGCATGGCGCCTCACCAGGAGCAGGAGTGCCTGGGTGGCCGCGGCGAGCACCAGCCCCCAGAGGCCGAGCCATGCGCTGTGGGCGGCAACGTAGGCCCATGGGGTCCGACGGGTCAGGGCGCCGCCGGCCACCGCATCGGCGTTCCAGTCCGCCACGTGCTGCTCGGCCACGTGGTAGGCGTCCGGGTAGTACTGGAAGCCCGTGCTCGGGAGCAACTCCAGGGTCACCAGTCCGTAGACCACGGGCAGCAGCGCAGCGGCGAGGCCGGCGACGACCGCCCATGGCCAGCAGAGCCGACGGAGGGTGACGGTCACAGGGGCACGCGTCCGGGTCGCCTCGAGGAACCCGTCGGTCAGGCAGGACCGCAGGTGCCAGCCGGCGACGAGTGCCAGGGCCAGTGGCAGTGTGAGTCCCACGGGTCCGCTGGAGGCGGCGAGATAACTGTGGAACGGGCTCACATAGGCCGTTCCCTGAGTGCCGAACCAGCTCGTGAGGCCGCCCAGGGTGAGGACGAGCAGGGCAACAGCGAGGGGCACCAGCCGGACGCTGGCACCCCTCGCCACAGTGCTCAGTTGCTGCGCCACGTGCCGCTGACCTGGACGTCCACCCGCGTGAAGACACCGTTGTTGAACTCCACACGCGTGGAGGCACCGGAGCCGATCGAGTTGTTCAGCTTGTACTCCTGGTTGTCGGTCACACCGGAGACCCCGGTGCCGCCGGGGAGCATCCGGGCATCCACCTTGTAGTTGCCCCCCACGGACTGTGACGTGAGATCACCGGCACGACTGTTGATGCTCTTGGTCTGGGAGGCGGTGTACGCCTTGCCGTTGAACTTGCCGACCGTGGTGCTGTACGACCGGTAACTCGTACCGGCGTAGGCGGACGTCGCGGACACAGCGGCGACGACCGCCAGTGCAGCGGCTGCCAGTGGTCGAATGCGAGTGCGGTGCATGGTTTTTCCCCTTTTCCGGCCGCCCGGTGCGACCCACATCATGGAACCATCGGGGGGGAGGGTCAAGTCCTTGGTTCTCGAGGCGTGGGTGCGTCGTCTGACGCCTCAGCCGATGCCGAGGATCGCCGCCGGGGCGGGCGTGCCCGAGCCGTCGCGGCGGTCGGTGGGCTCCGGCAGGGCCACCGCCGAGCCCCCCGCGTCCACCGCCCGCGGGTCGGCGCCCACCCAGGCCAGCACGAGCGCGTCCTCACCCTTGAGGAAGCGGTGGCAGCGCACGCCCGCGGTGGCCCGGCCCTTGCCCGGGTAGGCCTCCAGCGGCGTCACCTTCACCGACCCGCCGGAGCCGGGCAGCGCCCCGGCCGACCCGGCGACGGTGACCACCACGGGGGCAGGGGCGTCGGTCTCACCCTCGCCGCCCGTCCGCACCGGGGCGAAGGCCACCACGCGCCCGCCCTCGGGCACCTTGATGCCGGCCACACCGCCTCCGGACAGCCCCTGCGGGCGCACCAGCGAGGCCGGGTAGCGCAGCAGCGCGGCGGCGTCGGTGACGAACACGAGCTCCTCGCTGCCGTCGGACAGTTCGGCGGCGCCCACCAGCTCGTCGCCCTCGGCCAGGCTGATGACCTCCATCGCGTCCTTGCTCGCCGGGTACTCCGGGCGCACCCGCTTGACCACGCCCCGGGCGGTGCCCAGCGCCAGCCCGGCGGTGCCCTCCACGTCGTCGGTGCGCACCAGGGCCAGCGGGCGCTCGCCGCCGGCCAGGTCCACGAAGGCCGCCACCGGAGCCCCACCGGTGAGCCCCAGCGAGCCGGCGGCCGGCAGGGCGGGCAGGTCCACCACCGACAGCCGCACCAGGCGCCCGGCAGAGGTCACCAGGCCCACCTGGCCACGGGCGGTGGCGGCCACCACCGAGGCGATGGCGTCGTGGTCCACCCGGGGTGCGTCGGCGGGGCGCACGTCGGTGCGCACCAGCGCGCCGCTGGTGTCCTCCTCGCGGGGCACGCGGGCGATGAGTCCGGTGGCCGAGAGCGCCACGGTCACGGGGTCGTCGGCCACCTCCAGCGGGGCGGCGGGCACCATCGCGGCGGCGGCCTCGCTCTCCAGCAGCACGGTGCGGCGCGGGGTGCCGTGCTCGGCGGCCACGGCGGCCAGCTCGTCGCTCACCACACCGCGCAGGCGCGCCTCGTCGGCCAGGATCGCCTCCAGCTCGGCGATGGCGGCCTGCAGCTCGTCGCGCTCGGTCTCCAGCTCGATGCGGGAGAACTTCGTCAGGCGCCGCAGCTGCAGCTCCAGGATGTAGGAGGCCTGCGCCTCGGAGAGGTCGAAGACCTCCATGAGCCGCGTGCGGGCCTCGGCGGCGTCGTCCGAGGAGCGGACGAGCTGGATGACCTCGTCGATGTCGAGGATGGCCAGCAGCAGCCCCTCCACCAGGTGCAGCCGGTCGCGCCGCTTCCCTAGGCGGAACGCGGTGCGCCGCCGTACCACCTCGCACCGGAAGTCCACGTACACCTGCAGGGCCTCCTTGAGCCCCAGGGTGCGCGGCTGGCCGTCCACGAGCGCCACGGTGTTGATGCCGAAGGACTCCTCCATCGGCGTCTGCTTGTACAGCTGCGCCAGCACGGCCTCGGGGTTGAAGCCGTTCTTCACCTCGATGACCAGCTGCAGGCCGTTGTGGCGGTCGGTGAGGTCCTTGACGTCGGCGATGCCCTGCAGCTTCTTGGCCTGCACCTGCGTCTTGAGCTTGGCGATGACCTTCTCCGGCCCCACCAGGTAGGGCAGCTCGGTGACCACGATGCCCTTGCGGCGCGGGGTGACGTTCTCGATGGTGGCCTTGGCCCGGGTGCGGAACGAGCCGCGGCCGGTGCGGTAGGCGTCGCGGATGCCGTCGAGCCCCACGATGCGGCCGCCGCCGGGCAGGTCCGGCCCGGGCACGAAGCGCATGAGGTCCTCCACCGTGGCGGCGGGGTTGTCCAGGAGGTGGCGGGCGGCGGCCACCACCTCGCGCAAGTTGTGCGGGGCGATGTTGGTGGCCATGCCCACCGCGATGCCCGACGCCCCGTTGACCAGCAGGTTGGGGTAGGCCGCGGGCAGCACCTCGGGCTGCAGGAGCTGGTCGTCGTAGTTGGGCACCATGTCCACGGTGTCCTCGTCCAGCGTGGCCGTCATGGTGAGCGCGGCCGGGGCCATGCGGGCCTCGGTGTAGCGGCTGGCGGCCGGTCCGTCGTCCAGGGAGCCGAAGTTGCCGTGCCCGTCCACCAGGGGAAGGCGCATCGTGAACGGCTGGGCCAGGCGCACGAGGGCGTCGTAGATGGCCTGGTCGCCGTGCGGGTGGTACTTGCCCATCACCTCGCCGACGACGCGGGAGGACTTGACGTAGCCGCGGTCCGGACGCAGGACGAGCTCGTCCATGCCGAAGAGGATGCGGCGCTGCACCGGCTTGAGGCCGTCGCGCGCGTCCGGCAGGGCGCGGCTGTAGATGACGGAGTAGGCGTACTCGAGGAAGGCCGAGCTCATCTCCTCGGCGACGTCGATGTCGATGACCGTGTCGGCCACCTGGGTGGGCTCTGCGGGCTTGTCGGACTTCTTGGGCACGGGCCACATGATGCGTCATCCGCCCGCCGCGCCGGGGGACCGGCACGCACTGCCCCGGGCACGAGGCCGCCCCCGTCTTCCGGTGGTCTGCTGGACCACCGGAAGACGGGGGCGGGCGCCGGAGTGGATCGGCTCAGCGGCGGGGGATGCCGCGCAGGGCCTGGACGACCTTGTCGCCCACGGCCGTGGCGCCACCGACCACCGTGGAGACCCACGGCGAGAGGCGGGTGACGGCCCGCGAGGTCGGCTCGGGCAGACGGTCACTGCGCGTCAGCAGCACGGCGGTGTCCTGCGTGCCGGCCACGGCGGCGGCGGTCAGGGCGTCGGGGTAGTTCTCACCGGAGGCGACGAACACCTGGTAGGGGTCCTTCTTGACCGACCGTGCCACCAAATCGGCCGTCTCGTAGCGGTCGGCGCCGCCGATGCGGCGCACCGCGTCGGCATACTCGCCCGCCTCGGCGAAGACCGAGCCCTTCACCACCTGGCGACCACCGAGGATGACGACCCGGTCGGGACGCATCCGCTGAAGTGCCTTGCGGGTCTCGGTGGGCAGGCGGTCGCCCCGGGTGAGCAGCAGCGGCGCGTCCTGGGCACCGGCCACGGCAGCACCGGTGAGGGCGTCGGGGTAGTCCTGACCGGAGGCGAGGTACACGGTGTCCACCGGGGCGTCGTGCCCGGCAGTGAGACGGGCCGCGGTCGCGTAGCGGTTGGCGCCGGCGACGCGCTCGACCGTCCTGCCACCGGCCGCCAGCTGGCCGGCCACCTCACGGCTCACGGCCTTCTCGCCGCCCAGGATGACCACCTTGCGGGGGCCGATCTGGGCCAGTGCCTCGCGGGTCTCGGCCGGCAGACGGTCGCGACGGGTGAGCAGCAGCGGGGCATTCTTGCTGGAGGCCACCGATGCGCCGGCCAGGGCGTCAGGGTGGTCCTGGCCGGAGGCCACGTACACCGTGTCGTGGTCGCCCTTCATGCTGCGGGCCAGGCGGGCTGCGGTGGCGTAACGGTTGGCGCCGCCCACGCGGGAGACCTTCTCCGCCTTCGAGGGGTCCAGGTGCACCAGTGTGCGGGCCAGCGGCTCACCGCCCTCGGCCGGCTCCATCTCGACCATCCCCAGCCAGGCCTTGGTGGGGTCGTCGACGGACACCGCGCCCTCGGCGGTGTGCGGCGCGATGCGGGGCAGGTGCACCGGGCTCTTGAAGGCGAGGTTGCCCGCGTCGGCCGCGTCGGGCGACAGGACGAACAGCCGCAGGGTGAAGTCGGTGGACTCCTTGCCCTTGAGGTCGGTACCGGTCACGTGCAGCTCGAAGTCCGCGTCGGTGCCGATGCTCGGCACGATGAGGCGCTCGTTGGCGGCGGGGGTGCGCCCGCGGTCCAGCGGGTACCCGGGGAACTCCTTCCAGGTGATGGTCAGGTCCAGGTTCACGTTCGGGTCGTCGGACTCGATCTCGGCCCAGAACACGTCACCGATCTTCGCCTCGAAGGGCACGCGGTAGGCCTCCTTCTCGCGACCCGTCCACTCCTCACCCTTGTCCTGGCGCACGGTGCCGCGCCACTCACGTCCCGGGACCATCCCGTGGGTCCGCAGGGCCACGTCGCGCTTGCGCGAGGAACGCAGCTCCACCGGCACGGTCGACTGACCGGCGTGACCCAGCACATGACTGGGCATCTGCACCGCCTCGGAGCGCAGCGCGATGGGCAGGTGGAAGGGGTTCACCCCGCTGGCGGTCAGGTCGAGTCGGCCGGTGACCCACTGCTGGGCCGGCATGCCGGTGTCGGTGAAGGTCAAGGTCACGGTGCCGGACTCACCGGGGGCCAGAGTGAGACGCTGGGGGGAGACGGACGTCTCCACGCCGTCCAGGCCGGACACCTTCGGGGTCCAGGTGGTGGTCCTGCCGGTGGTGTTGGTGACCGTGCGGGTGACGGTCTGCTCGCCGAGGAGGCCGCCGACCGCGATGGACGGGGTGTTCAGCTGCCACGGCTTGATGGGGTCGACGTCCTGGCCCATCCGCGCACCCTGTCCGGCCAGGAGGCGCTCCCAGTCCGAGGCGTCGGAGTCCACGACGAGACCGGGGTCCAGGAAGGCCCGCGGCTCGACGAAGCCGGCGCCGCCCCCGAAGGGGTGGTTGTCGTCCGGGCCGGTCATCTTCCGCGAGGTGGTCATCATGGCCGACTTGATCGCCATCGGGGACCAGTCCGGGTGGGCCTGCTTGACCAGGGCGGCCAGGCCGGCCACGTGCGGTGCGGACATGGACGTGCCCGAGACGTGCCTGGCCACGGGGCGGCCACGCTCCGCGGAGGACCAGGCGGCCAGGACGTCCACACCCGGGGCCGTGAGGTCGGGCTTGAGCAGATTGCCCTGCGCAGCGTTCGTCGGGCCGCGGGAGGAGAAGTCGGCCAGACTGGGCACGGTGGAGGAGCCCCCGTGCTCGTCCACCAGCGAGGCCGTGGCCTCGGAGCCGCGGGCGTAGGCCCGCAGGCCCTTGCGCGCGGAGGAGTCCAGGTGCACGGTGGGCACCCAGTGGTCGTGGGTAAGGGTGTCCCCGGGCTCGGTGTTGACCAGCACCATGCCCACGCCACCGGCGTCCTTCACCGCCCGGGACTGATCCATCGGGTTGGCCTCGCTGCGGTCGCACACCACGATCGTGCCCTTGACCTTGGCCGGGTCCAGCGTGCCGGCGCGGCACTCGGTGCTGGGCGAGGCGTTCTCGGGGGCCACCTCGTCGGCGAGCACCAGCGGGGCCTCCTGCGGCAGGGGCGGTGTCATGGAGGACCCTTCGTAGCGCTGGCCGTCGCCGGTGACCAGCGTCTTGCGGTGCTCGGCGTGTGCACCGGCGGCCACGGTGGTCACCCACGGGGAGGGGTGGTTGGTGGTGGCCTCCTTGGGGCCGTCGTTGCCCGACGAGGCCGCGACGAACACGCCGCTGGCGGCGGCGTTCATGAAGGCCACCTCGACCGGGTCGCGCAGGTCGCGGTCGGTGCCGGAGATCGAGTAGTTGATGATGTCGACCCCGTCGGCCACGGCGGCGTCGATGGCCGCGGTGGTGTCCACGGTCGGACAAACACCTCGGCCTTCGGCGAGCTCCCAGCAGGCCTTGTAGGCCGCCACGTGCGCCTTCGGTGCCATGCCGGAGATGGGGCCGGACGGCAGGCCGTTGACCGACACCTTGGTGCCGGCGGCACCGGTGGCGGTGCTGGCGGTGTGCGAGCCGTGGCCGTGGACGTCCAGCGGCGAGTGGGACTCGTGGTCGGCGAGCTTGTGCTCGCCCAGGCCCTCACGGAAGACCTTGGCACCGATGATCTTGTTGTCGCACGTGCTCTCGGGGAAGTCGGCGGGGGTCTCGCTCTTGCACGCTCCGCGCCAGTCGGCCGGCGGCGCGGTCATGCCGGCGTCGTCGAAGGAGGGGTTGGCCGGGTTGATGCCGGAGTCGATCACGCCGACGACGACGCCCTGGCCCTAGGTGTCGCCGGCGTGCTTCCACACGCCGTCGGGGCCCGTGAGTCCCAGCATCTCGGGGGACTGGTCGGTGTGGAGGGTCTCCAGACGGTTCTCGGTCACCGACAGCACGCGCGGGTCGGCGGACAGCTTCCGGGCCTGCTCCGCGGTGAGCTCCACGGCAACCCCGGAGAGGGCGTGGGTGTAGCGCTCCACCGGGCGGGGTGCGTCCACGCGAGAGAGCACCGCGTCCTGCTGGCTGGTCAGGTGCTGGGCATAGGCGCGCACGGCTGACGGGCGGGCGTCCCCGGCCTTCCCAGCGGTGGCGGACAGGCCCTTCACGCCCCCGGTGTAGGTGGCGATCGGCTCGTCGGCGGTCACCACCACGTACAGGCCGTCGGACCAGCTGCGGTCAGCCGGCGTCTGGTGCGGGGGGAGCGTGGCGAGCTCCTCCAGGGCGGTGGTGCTTGGGGGGCTGTCGTCCTGCGCGGTCGGCGGGACGGTGGGGGCGGCGCCGGCGGGCGACAGCGACACCATCGAGCCGGTCAGGCACAGGATGGTGAGCGCGGTCAGACCAGCTGCGTGGGGGCGGCGGTGCAGGGACACGACGAAGGGCTCCTTGTGAGAAGTGTTATTGAAAGCATTCTCGCACGGAGCCCATCCGTCGGTGTCACCGGCCTCCTGCTCAGCCCTTGAGGTCGGGGAAGTCGCTCTCCCAGAACTCCCACTCGCTGGCGCGCTCGGTGGGGTCGTCGCCCACGGGGTGGAACTCGTTCTCCCGTGCCTTGAGCTCCACCCGGCGGATCTTGCCGGAGACGGTCTTCGGCAGCTCGCCGAACTCCAGGCGGCGGACGCGCTTGTACGGAGCCAGGTTGGCGCGGCAGTAGGCGAGGATCGACCCGGCGATCTCGCGACTCGGCTCGGTGCCCTCGACCAGCACCACGTAGGCCTTGGGCACCGACAGGCGGGTCGGGTCCGGCGAGGGCACCACGGCCGCCTCGGCCACCAGCTCGTGCTCGATGAGCACGGACTCCACCTCGAACGGGCTGATGCGGTAGTCGCTGGCCTTGAACACGTCGTCGGCGCGGCCCACGTAGGTGATGTAGCCGTCCTCGTCGCGCACCGCCACGTCACCGGTGTGGTACGCCCCGTCGCGCATCGCGTCAGCGGTCTTCTGCTCGTCGCCGTGGTAGCCCACCATCAGCCCGATGGGGCGTCCCTTGGGGCCATCGAGGCGCAGGCACAGCTCGCCCTCCTCGCCGGGGGTGGTCACCTCGGCCCCGGTGGCCTGGTCGAGCAGCACCACGTCGTAGCCCGGCAGGGGGCGGCCCATGGAACCCGGCTTGAGCGGGCGACCCGGCGCGTTGCCGATCTGCGCGGTGGTCTCGGTCTGGCCGAAGCCGTCGCGGATGGTGATGCCCAGGCCCTTCTCCACGGCGCGGATCACCTCGGGGTTGAGCGGCTCGCCGGCGCCCACCATCTCGCGCAGGGCCAGCTTCTCGCGCCAGGCGGCGAGGTCCTGCTGGATGAGCATGCGGTACACCGTGGGCGGGGCGCAGAAGGTGGTGGCGCCCTCGGCGGCCAGCACCTCCAGCAGGGCCTTCGCGTCGAAGCGCGGCTGGTTGACCACGAGGATCGTGGCCTCGGCGGTCCACGGGGTGAACAGCGAGCTCCACGCGTGCTTGGCCCAGCCGGGGGAGGAGATGTTCACGTGCACGTCGCCGGGGCGCAGGCCCACCCAGAACATCGTGGACAGGGCGCCCACCGTGTAGCTGGAGTGGGTGTGCTCCACGAGCTTGGGCGCGCTCGTGGTGCCGGAGGTGAAGTACAGCAGCATCGTGTCGTCGGCCATGGTGGGCGCGTCGGGGGTGAAGTCGGCGCTCGCGGCGTGGAAGTCCTCCAGGCGCAGCCAGCCCTCGGGCGTGTCGCCCTCGCCGCAGACGGCGATGCGCTGGAAGTCGCCGTCCACCTTGGCGAAGGTGTGCGCCTCGCCGGCGGTGGTGATGACGTGCTTGACCTTCCCGCGGGCCACGCGGTCGGTGAGGTCCTCGGGGGTGAGCAGCGTGGTGGCCGGGATGACCTGGGCGCCCAGCTTGATGCAGCCCACCATCACCTGCCACAGCTCGGTCTGGTTGCCCAGCATCACCAGCACGCGGTCGCCCTGGGCCACGCCCACCTCGCGCAGCCAGCTGGCCATCTGCGAGGAGGTGCGGGAGACCTCCGCCCAGGTGAGCTGGTGGGTGCGGGTGCCGTCCTTCACCACGTCCACGATGCGCAGGGCCGGCTCGTCGGCGCGGGGTCCGGCGGCCACGGCATCGATGTGGTGAAGGCCCCAGTTGAACTCGGTGAGGCGGGGCGCGGCGAAGGCGTCCACGGCCGCGTCGTCGGCGTCGTGCAGGGCCAGGACGGCGTCGCGGGCGTCCCGGAAGGTGTCGGTGGGAGTGCTCATGGGGGAAACCTACCCGCCAGGTGACCGGCGTCACATGACAGGGGCCGGGGTGTCCGGAGCGGTGGCGGCCGCCCGGAGGGCGCCTGCCACACTGGGGCCATGGACGAGGTCGCCCCCACCACCGAGCAGATCAGGGCGGACCGTGCCGCCACGTGGGTGACGGACGTGGTGCTGCGTGACGGCGCCGTGGCCCACCTGCGGCCCATCAGCCCGGGGGACCGGGAGGCCGTGGCCGCCTTCCACCGGCGCCAGTCCGAGCGCTCGCGCTACCTGCGCTTCTTCGCCACCATCCCCGAGCTCTCGGCCCGCGACCTGGACCGCTTCACCCAGGTGGACCAGGACCAGCGGGTGGCCCTGGTGGCCGAGATCGGCGGGGAGATCATCGCCATCGCGCGCTTCGACCGCCTCGACCCGACGACCGCCGAGGTCGCCTTCAACGTGGCCGACGCCCACCAGGGCCGCGGCCTGGGCTCGGTGATGCTGGAGCACCTGGCCGCCATCGGCGACGAGCTGGGCCTGGGGCGTTTCACCGCCGACGTGCTGCCCGAGAACCGCCAGATGATGAACGTCTTCACCGAGGCCGGTTACGAGGTGGCCCACCGCTTCGAGGACGGCGTCATCGCGGTGTCCTTCGAGATCCAGCCCAACGAGACCTCCCGCACCGTCCGCGAGGCCCGCGAGCAGCGCGCCGAGTCCCGCTCGGTGGCCCGCGTGCTGCGCCCGGAGTCGGTGGTGATGATCGGCGTCTCGCGGCGCGAGGGCACCATCGGGCACAAGGTGCTCGAGGAGATCGTGGCCGGCGGGTACACCGGGCGCCTGGAGGTGGTGCACCCCGAGGTGCCCGAGCTGCTGGGCATCACCACCACGCCCAGCGTGCGAGAGGTCGAGGGCCCGGTGGACCTGGCGATCGTCGCCCTGCCGGCCGAGAAGGTGCACGAGGTGGTGGCCGACTGCGCCGCCATCGGGGTGCGCTCAGTGCTCGTGGTCTCGGCCGGGTTCGCCGAGGCCGGCGAGGAGGGGGCGCGGCGCCAGCGCGAGCTGCTGCGGCTGGTGCACTGGCACGGCATGCGTCTGGTGGGCCCCAACTCCTACGGGCTGAGCAACTCCGCGCAGGAAGTCTCGCTCAACGCCACGCTGGGCGCGCCGTCCGTGCGGGGGCGGTTCGGGCTCTTCGCCCAGTCCGGTGCGCTGGGCGTCTCGGTGACGCAGATGGCGCGGCAGCGCGGCGTGGGCCTGTCCACCTTCGTCTCGGCGGGCAACCGTGCGGACGTCTCGGGCAACGACCTCATGCAGTACTGGATCGACGACGAGGACACCGCCGCGGTGGGGCTCTACCTGGAGACCCTGGGCAACGCCCGCAAGTTCTTCCGCATCTCGCAGCGGCTGGCCGCGCGCAAGCCGGTCATCGTCATCAAGTCCGGCACCTCGGGCTACGGCGTGCCGCCGGGGCACCTCATCCGCCGCAGCCAGGCCAGCCCGGAGGCGCTGGACGCGATGCTGCGCCAGAGCGGCGTGATCCGCGTGAGCAACCTGCACCAGATGTTCAACGTGGCCCAGCTGGCGCTGCACCAGCCGCTGCCGGAGGGGCGTGGCGTGGCCATCGTGGGCAACTCCAGCTCGCTGGCCGCCCTGGCCGCCGACGCGTGCGTGGGCTGGGGGCTGGAGATGGCCCGCGAGCCCGCCTCGCTCGCGCACGACGCCTCGATGGAGGAGGTGGCCGCCGCGCTGGAGGAGGCCTTCGCCGACCCGTCCGTGCACGCGGTGCTCGCGGTGTTCATCCCGCCGCTGGTGGGCGACGGCACGGACCTGGCCCGCACGGTGGGCCGGGTGGCCCTCGACCAGGACAAGCCCTGCCTGACCACGATGACGGGCATGGACGGCGTCGACGAGACCCTCTCGGCCACCAAGGACACCCCGGAGGGTCCCGTCACCGAGGTGGTGCCGGCGTACATGACCCCCGAGGACGCGGTGCGGGCGCTCAACGCCGTGGAGCGCTACGCCGCCTGGCGCCGCTCCTCGCGGGGCACCCTGGTGCAGCCCGAGGGGGTCACCTGGCAGTCGCTGGACGCCGCGCAGGAGGTGGCCGGCGACGCGCTGCGCTCGGCCCCGGCCGGCCGGGAGCTGCGCCCCGAGGAGCTCGAGGACCTGCTGTCCGCCGTGGGCATCGAGCACGACCCGGCGGCCCCCGGGGAGCCGGCCGCGGGCTGGCCGGGCGAGGTGGTGCCGCTGGTGGTGGAGGCGGTGGAGGACCCGCTCTTCGGTCCGGTGGTCTCGCTGCGCTTCCACGGGCGCACCGCCGAGCTGCTCGGCACCCCCTCCTACCGGGTGCCGCCGCTCACCGACGCCGACGTGCACGACCTCGTGGACTCCCTGCAGGGCAGCCGCCTGCTCACCGCGCGCGGCGTGGACCGGGCCGCCCTGGAGGACCTGCTGGCGCGCGTGGCCGTGCTGGCCGACGCGGTACCCGAGCTCGCCGAGCTGCAGTTGAGCCCGGTGGAGGTGCGGGCCGACGGGGTGGTGGTGCACGGCGCCCGGGCCACGGTGCGCCGCCCCAAGGTGCGCCAGGACGCGGGGCGTCGCAGCATCTCCCGTTGAGGCCGCCCAGCGGGAGGTCGTCGGTGCCGGGTGGCAGGATGACCCCCATGCTTGGACGCCTCCACGAGTCGCACGACCCCCAGGTGCCCGCGGACTCCCTGCCGCAGGACCTGGCCGACGACATCGAGGCGGCCGGCTACTACCCGGCCCTCGTGGCCGACGTGGTGGCCACCGCCGTGGCGGGCCAGGAGGTGCAGGCCCACCTGGTGCACCAGGAGGCCACCTTCGACACCGACACCGTGCGGCGCCACCTCACGGTGCTCGTCCTCACGCCCGGGCGGCTGGTCATCGCGCACGCCGACGACCGCGAGGCAGAGCACGTGGAGTCCGCGCCGGTGGCCATGGCCACCACCGAGACGGTGCCGCTGAGCCGTCTGCGCGGCGTGGTGCTCTCGCACGTCATGGCCAACCCGGAGGACTACCGGCCGGGCAGCCTGGGCCGGGAGGTCACGCTGACCCTCGGATGGGGTGCGATCAGCCGCCTGGACCTCGTGCCGGCCGGCTGCGCCGACCCGCAGTGCGAGGGCGACCACGGCTACGAGGGCACGGTGGCCGGTGACGACATCTCGCTGCGCGTCAGCGGGGAGGTCTCCGGGGCCCAGGCGGTGCAGGAGGCGCTGGACTTCGCCCGCGCCGTGCAGGCCAACCTGGGGCGCTGAGGTCCGGCGTGAGCACGCACCCGCTGCTGGACATCGAGTCCGTCGACCCCGCCCTGGGCTACGCGCCGGGCGGCCTGGCCTCCCTCTTCGCGAGCCTCGGCGCCTCTCTGGGCGTCGACCTGCCGGACCTGCCCGTCCGCGAGCTGCCGCCGGCCCACGGCGTGGTGAGCGTGCTGCTGGACGGCCTGGGCTGGACCACGCTGGAGCGCTACGCCGGGCACGCACCCTTCCTGCGCTCGCTGCTGCAGGACCCGCAGGTGAGCACCCCGGCGGTCTGCGGCTTCCCCAGCACCACCGCCGTCTCCCTGGCCACGCACGCCACCGGCGTGCCGCCGGCGGTGCACGGCCACGTGGGCTACGCGGTGCGCGACCCGCGCACCTCCACGGTGTTCAACCACCTCTCGTGGAAGGACGGACCGGACCCGCTGGCCTGGCAGACCCAGCCCACCCTCTTCGGCCGCCTGGCCGATGCCGGGGTGCGCGTGGTGCGCGTGGGACAGAAGAAGTTCGCCACCTCGGCCCTCACCCGGGCCGCCCAGCGCGGGGGCACCTACCTGCCCGCGGACGGGCTGGGTGCCTGGACCGCCGCCGGGCTCGACCTCGCGCGCCGCTCCAGCCGCAGCGAGCCG
>NZ_KV824263.1:0-13644 GCF_001816045.1 Kytococcus sp. HMSC28H12 | reverse complement strand
CGGTCGGTGCCGGCCCACTTCTGGCCCCGTCGCGGCGGGCCGTCGTGCGCGGGCGATCCGGCCGCCACCCACGCGCACTCGGCCTGCAGCGGGCACTCCCTGCACCGAGGTGCCCGGGCCGTGCACACCAGCGCGCCGAGCTCCATGAGGCCGATGTTCCACTGCACCGAGTCCGCGGCGTCCTCGGGCAGCAGGCCGGTGGCCAGCCGCCGCTCGGCCGCCGTGTACGAGGGGGCGGGCAGGGCCACCCCGGTCACCACACGCGCCTGCACGCGCCGCACGTTGGTGTCCACCACCACCGCCCGCCGACCGAACGCGAACGACGCCACCGCGGCGGCCGTGTACTCCCCGATGCCGGGCAGGCTCCGCAGCACCTCCTCCTCGGCGGGCACCCGGCCGCCGTGCAGGTCGCGGATCGCCACGGCGGCGTCCACCAGTCGCAGCGCCCGGCGCGGGTAGCCCAGGCGGTCCCAGGCCCGCACCGCCTCACCCGGTCCGGCGGCGGCCAGGTCGGCCGGGGTGGGCCACTGCTCCATCCACCGCCGCCACACCGGCAGCACCCGTGCCACGGGGGTCTGCTGCAGCATCACCTCGGAGACCAGTACGCCCCACGGCGAGCACCCGGCATCGCGCCACGGCAGGTCCCGCGCGGTCCGCGCGTACCAGGCACTCAGGGGGTCGAACAGGCGGTTGGTGGCCCCACCCACCGGCGACGGCGCGCCCACTCAGACGTAGCGGTCCAGGATGCTGGTCTCGGCCATGCGGCTGAGCCCCTCCCGGATCGCCCGGGCCCGGACCTCGCCGATGCCCTCGATCTCGTGCAGGTCGTCGAAGCTCGCGGCCATGAGCTGCTGCAGGCCGTCGAAGTGCAGCACCACGCGGTCCACGATGGCCGGGGGCAGGCGCGGCACCTGCGAGAGCAGACGGTAACCCCACGGGGAGACGCCACGGTCCAGGGTGTCGGCGGCGGCGGGGTGCCCCATCGCGGCGGCCACGGCGCCCAGGTCGAGCAGGTCGGTGGTGGACAGGTCGGACACGCGCTCCAGCACGGCCTCCACCTCCTCGGGACCGCCGGCGGGGCTGTGCGCCGGGGCGTAGTCGCGCACCAGCAGCTCGCGGTCGTTGCCCAGGCCCGCGGTCAGCTCGGAGAGCTGCAGGTCCACCAGGCGGCCGTCGTTGCCCAGGGTGAGCACGTAGTGGCTGATCTCCTCGCGGATGCGGTGCACCATCTCCAGGCGCTGGGCCACGGCGGCCACGTCGCGCACGGTCACGAGGTCCTCGATCTCCAGTGCCGAGAGCGTGGCGGCCACCTCGTCCAGGCGCGCCTTGTAGCGCTCCAGGGTCTGCAGCGCCTGGTTGGCGCGCGACTGGATGACGCTCACCTCCTCCAGCACGATGCGCTGGTCGCCCATCCACAGGGCGATCACCGCCATCGAGGCCGAGACGGTCACCACGGGCACACCGGTCTGGCGGGCCACCCGCTCGGCGGTGCGGTGGCGGGTACCCGACTCGCGGGTCTCCACGCTGGGGTCGGGCGTCAGCTGGGTGGCGGCGCGCACGATGCGCGAGAGGTCCGAGCTGAGCACCACGGCGCCGTCCATCTTGGCCAGCTCGCGCATGCGGGTGGCGGAGAAGTCCACGTTCAGCTCGAAGCCGCCGGTCGAGATCTCGTCGATGGTGCGGTCGTTGCCCAGCACGATGAGCGCACCGGTCCGGCCGCGGACGATGCGCTCCAGCCCGTCACGCAGCTCGGTCCCCGGCGCGAGGGTCGCCAACACCGCGTTCACTGCCTCGTGGTCACCAGCCTGCACGGCGCTGAGTCTAGGTGGCCACGGGCCGTGCGGGCACCGTCCGGACCACCGGGTGGTCCCGTGCCCGGCCGTGCGACACGATGGGGGCAGACCCACCGTCCGCAGCGAGGAGACAACCGATGGACAGCCGAGACACCGAGCACACCTCGGTGGTGCGTCACGAGGAGCGGCTGCGCGCCGCGGTGCAGCAGGCGGAGCGCGGTACTGCGCGCATCCGCAAGCGGGTGGTCACCGAGACCGTCACGCTCGAGGTGCAGGTGCAGCGCGAGGTGCTGGAGGCCGAGGAGGGCCTCACGCCGGCCGCGGAGCCCGCCGGGGCCAGTGGCCGGGTCGTCGAGGGGGCGGCACTCGCCGGGCGCGACGTGCACGCCGACCCGCGCACAGAGGAGGTGCAGGTGGTCACGTTGCACGAGCAGCGCCCCGTGGTCACCCTCGAGACCGTCCCCTACGAGGAGGCCCGCGTGGTCAAGCGCGTGGTCACCGTGCCGCACGAGGTCACCGAGACCGTGCGCCGCGAGCACGTGGAGGTGCTGGGCGACCCGCAGGGCCTCGCCGACGAGCTCCGCTGAGCCCCTCTCCGCCAGCGCCTCGGCGCCGTGCCGCTCACCCGGGCAGCACGGCGCCGATCGCGTGCTCGAGGGTGTCGGCCTGGAAGACCTTCATGCCGGCCGGGGCGCGCTGGTCGCCGAGGGCCCCGCGGGGGATGACCGCCTTGTCGAAGCCGATGCGGTGCGCCTCCACGAGGCGCCGGGCGGTGCCGGGTGCGTTGCGCAGGTCGCCGGCCAGGCCCACCTCCCCCACGGCCACCAGGCCGTCGGGCAGGGGCCGGTCCGCCAGTGAGCTGGCCAGCGCCATGGCCACCGCGAGGTCGGTGCTCGGCTCGGCCAGCCGCACCCCGCCCACGGTGGAGACGTACACGTCGGCCTTGGCCAGCCCCACCCCGCCGTGCCGGTTGAGCACGGCCACCGTCATGGCCACCCGGCTGGAGTCCACCCCGCTGGTGGTCCGCCGCGGGCTCGGCGCCTGGGTGGGTACGGCCAGGGCCTGCACCTCGGCCACGAGCGGCCGGCGCCCCTCCAGGGTCACCGTCAGGCAGGTGCCGGGCACCGGGGTGGCGTGGCGGCTCACGAACAGCCCGCTGGGGTCGGGCAGCCCGGTGATGCCGGACTCGTCGAGGTCGAAGCAGCCCACCTCGTCGGTGGGGCCGAAGCGGTTCTTCACCGCCCGGATGAGGCGCAGGCGGGAGTGCCGCTCGCCCTCGAAGGTCACCACCACGTCCACGAGGTGCTCCAGCACGCGTGGGCCGGCGATGGCGCCCTCCTTGGTGACGTGCCCCACCAGCACGGTCGCGATGCCCCGCTGCTTGGCCTCCCGGATCACCGAGGCCGCCACCTCACGGACCTGCGAGACGTTGCCGGCGGCGCCCTCCACCTCCTGCGAGGCGACCGTCTGCACCGAGTCCACCACCAGCAGCGCGGGGGACACCTCCTCCACGTGGGCCAGCACGGAGGCCAGGTCGGTCTCGGAGGCCAGGTAGAGCTCGTCGGCCACCGCCCCGATGCGCTCGGCACGCATGCGCACCTGGGCCGCGGACTCCTCCCCGCTCACGTAGAGCACCGGTCCGCCGGCGTCGGCCACGCGGGCGGCTACGTCCAGCAGCATCGTGGACTTGCCGATGCCGGGGTCCCCGGCCACGAGCACCACCCCGCCCGGCACCATGCCGCCGCCGAGCACCCGGTCGAACTCCTCCACCCCGGTCGGCCGGTGCTCCGAGGCGGTGAGGTCAACGTCACCGATGCGTCGTGCGGGCTCGGCCACGGACCGTGCCGGGGCGGTCCGTCCCACCGGGCGGCCACCCACCTCCTGGAGCGTCCCCCAGGCCTGGCACTCCTTGCAGCGACCGATCCACTTGACGGTGGTCCACCCGCACTCGGTGCACCGGTAGGAGTCCTTGGTCCTGCTGGTCCTGGCTGCCACGCGTGCACCGTAGTCGCGAGGACCGACAACCTCCCGGCTACCCTTCGCCCATGCGCCTGGGTGTCATCGACGTCGGTTCCAACACCGTCCACCTCCTCATCTTCGACGCCCGACCGGGGGCGCACCCGATGCCCGCCTCGTCCTTCAAGCACGAGCTGCGTCTGGCCGAGCACCTGACGGCCGAGGGCGACATCTCCGCCGAGGGCACCGAGACCTTGGCCTCCTTCGCCGTGCAGTGCCTGGACCACGCCGCCGACATGGGGGCGACCACGGTGCTGGGTTTCGCCACCTCCGCCATCCGCGACGCGGGCAACACCGAGGCCGTGCTGCGCCGCGTCCGCGAGGAGAGCGGCGTGGACCTGCAGGTCCTCTCCGGGGAGCAGGAGGCGCGCCTGACCTTCCTCGCCGCCCGCCGTTGGTGCGGCTGGTCCTCCGGCCACCTGATGATGGTGGACATCGGCGGGGGCTCCCTGGAGCTGGCCGCCGGCCGCGACGAGGAGCCGGACGCCGCGGTGAGCCTGCCGCTGGGCGCGGGGCGCCTGAGCAGCCGCCTGCCGGGCGAGGTGGCCGACCCCGACGACGTGCGCAGCCTGCGCCGGTACGTGCGCGCCTCCATCGGCGAGGTGGTGCCGGACCTGCTCATCCGCGAGCCGCACAAGGTGGTGGGCACGAGCAAGACGATGCGGAGCCTGGCCCGCCTGCAGGGCGCGGCCCCCAGCGGGGATGGCCCCTTCGTCCGCCGCACCCTGCAACGGGACGCCCTCAAGGACTGGGTGGACCGCCTGGCGGCCATGCCGGTCTCGCAGCGCGCCTCCCTGCCGGGGGTCAACCAGGGGCGCGCCCGCCAGATCCTGGCCGGTGCCCTGGTGGCCGAGGGGGCCATGGACCTGCTCGGCATCGAGGAGCTCGAGATCTGCCCGTGGGCCCTGCGCGAGGGCGTGCTGCTGCAGTTCCTCGACCACCTCGACACCAAGGGGCTGCTGGAGATCTCGTGACCCCTTGGCCGGTGGGGCTCTCCGCCTCCAGCTGCTACCCGTGCAAGACGCCGTACACCTTCGAGGTGGCCGAGCGTCTCGGCTACGACGGCGTCGAGGTGATGGTCTGGGGCGAGAGCCTGAGCCGTGACGCCCGGGGGCTGCAGCGCCTCTCCGCGCGCCACGGTCTGCCGATCCTGGCGGTGGACGCCCCCACGCTCTTCCTCCTGCAGCACGTCTGGGGCACCACCTGGGACCAGATCGACCGCTCGGTGGCGCTCGCCGAGGAGCTGGGCTGCCCCACGGTGGTGGCCCACCCGCCGTTCGCCTGGCAGCGCCTGCACGGACGCCGGTTCGTGGAGGGCGTGGCCGAGCGCCAGGCGCGCACGGAGGTGCACATCGCCGTGGAGAACATGTACCCCTGGCGCGTCCCGTACGCCGGGGAGCGCGGCCGGGTGCCGATGTACCTGCCCGGCTGGGACCCGACCCACCACGACTACGAGCACGTGACGCTGGACCTCTCGCACACGGCCACCGCCCACGCCGACGCGGTGGCGATGGCCCGTGCGGCCGGGCGCTCGCTGCGCCACGTGCACCTGGCCGACGGGTCCGGCTCGCTCAAGGACGAGCACCTCCCGCCCGGGGAGGGCACGCAGCCCTGCGCCGAGGTGCTGGGGATGCTCGGCGAGCTCGGCTTCGAGGGCTCGGTGGTGGTGGAGGTCTCCACGCGGGGGATGTCCCGGGAGGAGGGCACCGACCGCTTGCGCCGGTCGCTGGCCTTCGCCCGGGAGCACCTGGCCTGAGGCCGGCGGCTGGTCGTCGACGACGGGCCGGGGCCACCGGATGAGGTTAGGCTCGGCACGGACCCAAGCACCCCGCACCGTGGGACGGCGAGCAGTTGAGAGGTGGACCATGCGCAAGGCCGCGCGACGCGGACCCCGCCCGATGGGTTCCGACACGAAGGCAGACATCCTCGGCGCCGCGACCCGGTTGTTCTCGGAGTTCGGATACGAGGCGGTCTCCATGCGTGCCGTGGCACGCGAGGCAGGGGTCGACCCGGCCCTGGTGAGCTACTACTTCGGCTCCAAGGGGGGCCTGTTCATCCACGCGATGCGCCCCTCGGTGGACGCCGAGGAGGTGCAGGCCTTCATCGCCCAGGTGGACCCCGCGGAGTGCGGCACCGCGCTGCTCGCCTTCGCCCTGGAGTTCTGGGGCGACGTGCCGTCCGCCCAGCGGGTGTCGGGCACCCTCGCGGCAGCCAACTCGCAGCCCTCGGAGCGGGAGTTCCTGCGCGAGCTGCTCTTCGACGGCTTCATGCTGCCCATCGCGCGCCGGGTCAGCCCCGACGAGCCCGAGTTGCGCGCCACCCTGGCCTCCACCGTGCTGCTCGGCATGATCACCTGCGCGGCCACGCTGCGCATGCCGATGATGGACGGCCTCTCGGACGCCCGCCTGGCCGAGGCCCTGGGGGCGCAGTGCCAGGCCCTCCTCACCGGGCCGCTGCCGCCGGAGGAGCACGCCGTCGCCTCGCCCGGGGAGCTGCTCGGTCCCTCGGATGCGCCGACCGGCCTCCCGGGGGTGGACAATGATCCTCCCCAGAACCCTCAAGGAGATGTTTCCTCGTGACCCTTTTCGACCCCTCGGCCCTGATGCGCGACGCGTTCCTGGCCATGAGCCGCCAGACGGCCGTCCGCGACACCATGGTCAAGATGCCCGTCACCAACCGCGTGGTCTCCCGCTACGTCCCCGGTGAGGGCTTCGACGACGCGGTCCGTGACTGCTCCTCGCTGGTCTCCGAGGGCCGCACCGTGACCGTCGACCACCTCGGCGAGGACATCACCGAGCTGGCGCAGGCCACCGCCACCAAGGAGGCCTACCTCCGCTACATCCGCGAGATGAGCGAGGCCGGCCTCACCGCCGGTGGCAACGTGGAGTTCTCCCTCAAGCTGAGCGCCCTGGGTCAGTTCCTGGGCCGCGACGGCGAGAAGATCGCCCTGGAGAACGCCCGCGAGATCGCGCGCGCCGCCTCCAACGCCGGCACCACCATCACGCTCGACATGGAGGACCACACCACCACGGACTCCACGCTGGGCATCCTGCACGAGCTGCGCAAGGACTTCCCGGGCACCGGTGCCGTGCTGCAGGCCTACCTGCGCCGCACCCAGGCCGACTGCCGCGACCTCTCGGGCGAGGGCAGCCGCGTGCGCCTGTGCAAGGGCGCCTACAAGGAGCCGGAGTCGGTGGCCTTCCAGGACGACCACGAGGTGGACCTCAACTACGTCGAGTGCGCCAAGATCCTCATGAACGGTCAGGGCTACCCGATGATGGCCACGCACGACCCGAACATGATCGACATCGCCGGCTTCCTGGCCGACGCCGCCGGCCGTTCGGCGGACTCGTGGGAGTACCAGATGCTCTACGGCATCCGGCCCCAGGAGGAGTCCCGCCTCATCGACGAGGGCCACCAGCTGCGCGTCTACCTCCCCAACGGCCCGGACTGGTACGGGTACTTCATGCGTCGTCTGGCCGAGCGCCCGGCGAACGTCATGTTCTTCGCCCGTTCGCTGCTCTCCAAGGGCTGATCGTGGCCCCCGGGCTGGCCGGCACCCGCATCGCGATGGTGGGCGGGGGCGTCATGGGCTCCACCGTGGCCGCCGGACTCGTGCGTGCCGGCCACCCGGGTGGGCTCATCACGGTGGTGGGCCGTGACGCGGCCCGCGCCGCGGCCACGGCCGCGGACCTGGGCACCGCCTCGGGCACTGTGGCCGAGGCCGTGCCGGACGCGGACGTGGTGGTGCTGGCGGTCAAGCCGCAGGACATGGAGGCCGCCCTGGCGCAGGTGGCCGAGGTGCTCTCCCCGGGCACGCTCGTGATGTCCCTGGCTGCCGGCATCCCGCTGGCGTTCATGAAGGCCCGTCTGCCCGAGGGCACCCCGGTGGTCCGCACGATGCCGAACACCCCCGCCCGCGTGGGGCAGGGCATGGCGGCGCTCTCGCCGGACGCCCTGTGCACCCCCGAGCAGGTGGAGCTGGCCCGCGCGGTGCTGGCCTCCACCGGCGAGGCGGTCACGGTGCCGGAGAAGCAGCAGGACGCGGTGACGGCCATCTCCGGCTCGGGCCCGGCGTACCTGTTCTTCGTCGTGGAGTCGATGATCGAGGCGGGCGTGCACCTGGGCCTGCCGCGCGCCACGGCCACCGAGCTGGTGGTGCAGACGCTCTTCGGTGCGGCCACGATGCTCCGCGAGACGGGCGAGCACCCCACCATGCTGCGCGAGATGGTCTCGAGCCCGGGCGGCACCACGGTGGCCGCCATGCGGCAGCTGGAGGACCACAAGGTCCGCGCCGCCTTCCTCTCGGCCATGGAGGCCGCCGCCCATCGCAGCAAGGACCTCTCCGACGGTGTCGTCGACGACGACTGACCCCGCCGGTTCGGCCGGTGGGGTGGTCCTGCGCTGGCTCGACGCCACCTCGGACACCGACGTGGCCCTGTGGCGCGACGTCCGCCTGGCGATGCTGCTCGACACCCCGGGCGCGTTCGGCTCCCGGTACGCCGACCACCTCGGACTCGGCCTGGAGCGGTGGCGCGAGAACGTCGCCTCGCCGGTGATGTCCACGCTCGTCGCGGTCGAGGGGGCGCGCCGGTGGGGGCGGCCCGCCTCATGGAGGGCGGGGACGACCTGCCGGAGCTCATCAGCATGTTCGTGGCACCGGCCCACCGCGGCACCGGCCTGTCCTCCCGCATCGTGGAGGCGGTGGCCGACCGCGCCCGCGGGCGGGGCCACGCGGCGCTGCACCTGCACGTCATGACCGACAACCCGCGGGCCCGGGGTGTGTACGAGCGCGGTGGGTTCCGCTGTGTCGGTGCGCCCTTCCGGGCGGCTCCGGACGACCCCGACGACCTCCGCACCGAGTGGCGCATGGAGCGCCCCTTGCGCGGCGCGGGCGCGGGCATGGAATCATGACCACATGACTGACATCACGGTGCGCGAGCTCGCGGCAGACGAGTGGGAGATCTTCAAGACCCTTCGCCTGCGGGCGCTGCAGGAGGACCCCGAGGCCTTCGTGGCCTCCTACGAGGAGGAGTCGCAGCACGGTGACGAGCAGTGGCAGGAGCGCATGAGCCACTCCACCCGCCTCGTCGCCCAGCGGGGCTCCGAGTTGGTGGCCCTGGCCTCCGTCGGCGACGAGGACACCCGCAAGGACGACGAGCTGGGTGAGGTCTACGGCATCTGGGTGACCCCGGCCCTGCGTGGCGAGGGCGTCGCCCGCAAGCTCATGGACCACGCCGAGCAGGTGGGCCGCAACGCCGGCTACAGCCACCTCGTCTACTGGGTGGGCACGGACAACGGCCGCGCCGTGGCGTTCGCCAGCTCCATCGGCTACCGCCCCACGGAGGGCCGTCGGGACGTCGTGGTCAACGGCGAGCCCGAGGTGGAGGCCGCCTTCGTGCTGCCGCTGGGTGCGGAATCCGAGGAGACTCCGCTGGCCCTGCAGGGCGACGTCGACGAGGACGTGGCCGGGTCCCTGGAGGACGGCACCGACTGAGTCGGCCCCTTCAGGGGCGGGAGGCGAGCCGCTCGATGGCGGCCGCCGGCCCGCTCACGATGATGGAGTGGTGGCGACCCACCATGGTGCCCGGCACCGCGTGGTGGAAGTCCTCGCCCGGCTCCTTCACACCCACCACGGTGACCCCGTAGCGCGAACGGACCTGACTCTCGGTGAGGGTCTTGTCGATCATCTCGTGCGGCGGGGTCATCTTCACGATGGCGTACCCGTCGTCGAACTCGATGTAGTCGCGCAGCTTGTCGTTGACCAGGTGCGCCACGCGGCGGCCGCTGTCGGCCTCGGGGAAGACCACGTGGTGCACGCCGATGCGCTCCAGGATGCGCGCGTGCTCCTCGCTGACGGCCTTGGCCCAGATGTTGGGCACGCCGGCGTCCACGAGGTTGCCGGCCGTGAGCAGCGAGGACTCCACGGACGACCCGATGGCCACCACGGCGATGCGGAAGAGTTCCGGCTTGGCCTGCTGCAGCTCCTGGGGGTCGGTGGCGTCGATGGCCATGACGCGCTCGAAGGTGCGGTGGTGCCGCTCGGCCAGCCGGGGCCGCTCCTCGATGGCGTGCACGCGGTAGCCCAGGGCGCGCATCTCGGACGCCACGGCCGTGCCGAAGCGCCCCAGGCCGATGACGAGGGTGTCCTCGTCGTAGAGCCGGTGCCGCTGCATGGGTCTCCTCTCGGTAGCGTGACGTCATGGACGACGCAGGACGGGACGCCGCCGCCACCCACCCGAGCGAGCGCGGGCGGGCGGTCTGGGACGAGGCCCTGGTCAAGTATGACTTCGGCGCGCACCACCCGATGAACCCCCTGCGGCTGCGGCTCACCCACGACCTGGCCGACGAGCTGGGGGTGCTCGACGCGCTCGAGCTCGTGCCGCCCGTGGCGGCCACCGACGACGAGCTCGCCACGGTGCACACCCGTGGGTACGTCGAGCACGTGAAGGCGGTGTCGCGGGACCCGGGGTCGGCCGACGGCTCGCAGGGCATCGGCGACGAGGACTCCCCGGCGTTCGCGCACATGCACGAGGCCTCCGCGCTGGCCGCCGGGGGAAGCCTGCAGCTCGCCGACGCCATCATGGCCGGGGAGATCGTGCGCGGGGTGAACATCGCCGGCGGCCTGCACCACGCGATGCCGGACCGGGCGGCGGGCTTCTGCATCTACAACGACCCCGCACTGGCCATCCGCCGCCTGCTCGACCGGGGTGCGGAGAAGGTCGTCTACGTGGACCTCGACGTGCACCACGGCGACGGGGTGGAGGCCGCCTTCTGGGACGACCCGCGCGTGGTGACCATCTCCCTGCACGAGAGCGGTCGCGTGCTCTTCCCCGGTACCGGCTTCCCCGGCGACGTGGGCGGCCCGGGTGCGGAGGGCTCGGCGGTGAACGTGGCCCTGCCCCCGGGGACGGGCGACGCGGCCTGGCTGCGGGCGGTGCACGCGATCGTGCCGCCGCTGGTGCACGCCCTCGAGCCGACGGTGCTCGTGACCCAGCACGGGTGCGACGGCCACGCCCACGACCCGCTGGCGCACTTCGGGCTCTCCGTGGAGGCCCAGGCCGTGGCCATGGGCACCATGCGCGAGCTGGCCGGGTCGGTGTGCGAGGAGCGCTGGCTGGCCCTCGGGGGCGGTGGCTACTCGATCACCGACGTGGTGCCGCGCAGCTGGACCGCCCTGCTCGGCGTGGTGGCCGGCCAGGAGGTGGACCTCTCGGTGGACACCCCGCCGGGCTGGCGCGCCCGCCTCGAGGAGGTCGTCGGCGAGTACCCGCTGACCATGGGCGACGCCGGCGGTGACTGGCCGTGGTGGCGCAGCTGGGAGACCGGCTACGACCCCGACTCGCCCACCGACCAGGCCGTCATGGCCACGCGCGAGGCCGTGTTCGCCCACCACGGGCTGGACCCCTGGTTCGACTGACCCCCGGGGCGCGGGGTGTATCGTTGGCCATCACCGTCTTCGGGTCCCCGTGCCCGCGTCGTCGGCCGGCCCTCCTGGCAGGGCGCCGCGGACGTGGCGCAGGACCCATCAGAACTGTTGAGGCCTCCATCCCGTGTGAGGGGCCGCGGTAACACCCCGAGAAGGATGTGAAGCATGGGTTCCGTCATCAAGAAGCGTCGCAAGCGCATGAGCAAGAAGAAGCACCGCAAGCTGCTGCGCAAGACGCGTCACCAGCGTCGCAACAAGAAGTGACTCCCAGCGCCCCCCGGCCACGGCCGGGGGGCGCGGTGTTGTGCCCGGCCGGGAGTGAGGGGGAGTGCCCTGCGGGTGCGCGGATTTCGTGAAGTACGACGCTGCAGCGTAGACTCGGGGGCGCTGTTCCCTCCGACGGGCGCATCTGGTATAGCGCCCCCTCCACGCCGCCCGATCCCTGCCGTGTGGTGCCCGACATCGGCGGGAGCACGCGGAGAGGAGCCCGTGATTCCCCGGTGAGTCTGCTGGTCGTCGGTGCGTCGCACCGCAGTGCGTCCATGGACCTGTTGGAGCGAGTGGCCCTGGGGGACGACGCGGCCGGGGAGCTCGCCGCGGCGGTCCAGACCGGCGCCGACGTGGCCGAGGTGCTGACCGTCTCCACCTGCAACCGGCTCGAGGTCTACGTGGAGGCCACCGCCTTCCACGGCGCCGTGCACCACATCGGGCAGTCGCTGGCGACGACCACCGGGGTGGAGGTCGCCGAGCTGGCCCCCTCCCTCTACGTGCACTACGAGGACCGCGCGGTGGGGCACGCCTTCTCCGTGGCCGCCGGCCTGGACTCGATGGCGGTGGGCGAGGGGCAGATCCTTGGCCAGTTCCGCACCGCCCTGCGCCGCGCGCGCCGTTCTGGCCGCGCCGGCACGCACCTGGGCTCGCTCTTCGACCACGCCCTGCGTGTGGGGCGCCGCGCGCACGCCGAGACCGAGATCGACGCCGTGAGCCGCTCGCTGGTGCAGCGCGGGCTGGAACGCGCCGAGCAGCTGCTGGGCCCCCTGGCCGGACGCACCGTGGTGGTCGTGGGCGCGGGGGCCATGAGCTCGCTGGCCGCCATGACCGTGGCCCGCCGGGTGCGCACCGACCTGCACGTGGTGAACCGCACCCGCGCCACCGCCGACCGCCTCGCCGAGGCGACCGAGGGCACGGCCCACGACTGGGACGAGCTCGCCGCGGTGCTCGCCGGCGCCGACGTGGTCATCACCTGCACCGGGGCCACCGGTGCGGTCATCACCCGCGACCTCGTGGCCGGCCTGCCGCAGCGCGAGCGCGTGCTGGTGGATCTGGCCCTGCCGCGCGACGTGGAGCCGGAGGTGGCCGACCTGCCCGGTCAGCACGTCGTGGGCCTGGGTGGCCTCGGTGGCGAGGAGGCGGACGCCGGCAACGACGGCGCGGAGGCCGAGGTGCGTGCCGTGCGCGAGCTGGTGGAGGCCGAGGTGGTCGCCTTCGAGGTGGCTCGCCGCCAGCTGGAGGTGGCCCCGACCGTGACCGCCCTGCGCCGGTCCGCGCGGGCCGTGGTGGAGTCCGAGATGGCCCGCCTGGACCGCCGCCTGCCCGACCTGGGGGAGGCCGAGCGCGAGGAGGTGAGCCGGTCGGTGCACCGCATCGTGGAGAAGCTGCTGCACACCCCGAGCGTGCGCGTGAAGCAGCTGGCCGGTGACCCCCGCGGTGACTTCGCCGGGGCGCTGCGCGAGCTCTTCGACCTGGACCCGCACGAGACGCAGGCCGTCAGCGCCCCGCCCACCAGCGGGCCGACGCCGCTCGTGCCCGAGTCCGCCCTGGACGGCCTGACGCTGGGCGCCCTCCTCGAGCAGCCGGGGACCTCCCGGTGACCGCCGCGACGGAGGCCCGCCGCCCCCTGCGCCTGGGCACCCGGCGCAGCGACCTCGCCACCACCCAGTCCGGGCACGTGGCCGACGCGCTGCGGGCCCTGGGGCACGAGGTGGAGCTGGTGCTCGTGACCACCGAGGGTGACGTGAACCGTGCGCCGCTGAGCCGCATCGGGGGAACGGGCGTGTTCGTGAGCGCCCTGCGCGACGCCCTGCTGGCCGGGGAGATCGACCTGGCCGTGCACTCCCTCAAGGACCTGCCGGTGGCCCAGCCCGAGGGGCTCGTCATCGCCGCCGTGCCCGAGCGCGAGGACCCGCGCGACGCCCTGGTGGCGCGCGACGGCCTCACCCTGGACATGCTGCCGGCCGGGGCCCGTGTGGGCACCGGCTCGCCGCGCCGCGAGGCCCAGCTGCGGGTGGCCCGTCCGGACCTGGAGGTGGTGGACCTGCGGGGCAACGTGCCGCGCCGCCTGGCCACCGTCACCGAGGGCGAGCTCGACGCGGTGGTGCTGGCCGGGGCCGGCCTGCGCCGTCTGGG
>NZ_KV824262.1:0-5653 GCF_001816045.1 Kytococcus sp. HMSC28H12 | reverse complement strand
GGCCCCGGCCGCACCCCCCGGACCCGTCGCACCACCTGGAACGGCCGCCGGGGTGGGTGGGTCCTGACCGGGGCGCAGCACCACCAGCTGTTCCCCGTCGGTCACCGGACGGGCCAGGTTGAGGACCGACACGTCGGCGCGGCGGGTCGGTCCCCCGGCCTCGCGCACTGCGTCGGCCACGCGGGCCCCCGACGGCAGCCGCACCACCCCCGGGGACCGCACCTCCCCCACGACGTGCACCACGACCTGCCCGGCGCCCTCTCCGGCCCCGGATACCCCCGCGGCACCGGGAGCCGGGTCCCCGGTGGCACCGGACGCCGCGGCTGAGGCCCCACCGGACGCCTCGCCACCCCCGGCACCACCCCCGCCCCCGGGAGCCCCACCCTCCTCGCGGCCCGCGCCAGTTGCCTCGGCCCCTCCCTCAGCACCCGCCGGTGCCGCGACCGGGTGGGGTGCCGCCTGCCGGCCCGTCCACCAGGTCCACGCCCCCAGGCCGAGCACCACCACGAGCACGAGCACCGCCATCACCCGCAGCGCGGTGTGCCCCGGTGCCATGCGTGCGCCCGCCACCGAGGACGGGACGTCCACCTGATCGGCCGCCGCCGTCAACGCAACCCGCGCCGCGTCACCGAACCGCGCGGAGGGCTCCACGCCGCGGCCTTCCCAGACCACGTGGTCGCCCCGCCCACCGGCACCCGGCCCGCCACCGGTGTCCTCGCCGCTCGCGTGCTGGCCGTACCCGTCCGGCCGTTCGTCCATGGACACCACCCCCGCGACCGCACGCTAGGGAGACCTGCCGGCCCGAGCGGGATGACCGCGGGCCGCGCTGTGGACGAGCAGGCCGCTCCTCGCCGCCGTCCACAGGGGCCGCCGCAGGACGCCCCCCACGGCGCCACCTCAGGGCGCTGGCGTCCACCGCCCCGGGTCGCCCTCCACCCGCGGGGCCACGACGATCGCCACCGTGCCGACTCCCGTGTGCGCGCCCACCACGGCCCCCAGCCGCGACACGGTCACCGAGGCCGACTCGTCCAGCACCGACTCCAGCGCGGCCGCCATCTCCTGGGCCACCTCCGGGCGCCCGAGGTGCTGCACGGCCACGTCCACCGCCACGCCCTCGCCGTCGCTGAACTCGTCCTCGCCCAGGCTGTCCACCACCGCGTCGGCCTGCGAGGCCGCCGCCTCCTGGCCCCAGGCCAGCAGCGCCGCCCGGGCGGCCCGCAGCGTGCGCACCTTCTGCCAGCCGTCCACGGAGCCGTCGCGCGCCACCTGCAGCAGCGGCTTGACCGCCAGCGCGGTGCCGATGAAGGCCTGCGCCGCCCCGATGCGCCCGCCCCGCCGCAGTCGGTCGAGCGACTCCACCACGAAACGCGCCTGCGTGTGGTCGGCCGACCGTTCCACCACGGCCACCACGTCGTCCACCGACGCCCCGGCCGCGGCCGCCCGCGCACCGGCCAGCACCGGCATCGACAGACCCGCGGCCACGCTGCGGGAGTCCAGCACCGTCACCGGCAGCCCTGAGGACGCCGCCGTGGACCGCGCCACCTCCACCGTGGAGGACATGCGCCCCGAGAGGTGCACGCTCACCACGTGCTCGGCACCGCCGTCGAGCGCGCGCCGCCACACCTCCTCGAAGTCCGCCGGGCCCGGGGAGGCCGTGCTCACCGCCACCTTGGACTCCAGCCCCTCCACGAGCTGCGCCGGGTCGAGGTCCACGCCCTCCCGGTGGCTGCGGCCGTCGACGACCACGTGCAGGGGCACCTGCGGCACCACCAGCCCGGTGTCGGGGCAGCTGGCCATCGGGAGGTCCGCGGTGGAGTCGGTCACCACGGCGACGCGCGGCGTCATCAGACGACGATGTTCACGAGGTTGGGGGCCCGGACGATCACCTTGCGCACCGGCGCGCCGTCGATGAACGCCTGGACCTTCTCGCTGGCCAGGGCGGTGGCCTCCAGCTCGTCGTCGGCGATGTCGGGCGCCACCTCGAGGCGGTCGCGCACCTTGCCCTTGACCTGCACCACGCAGGTGACGGTCTCGGCCACCAGCTGGCCCTCGTCGGCCTGCGGGAAGTCCACCGTGGCCAGCGACTCCGCGTGCCCCAGGCGGCTCCACAGCTCCTCGGCCAGGTGCGGGGCCAGCGGCGCCACCATCTGCACCAGCGGCTCGGCCACGGCGCGCGGCACCGCACCCAGCTTGGTGACCGCGTTGGTCAGCTCGATGAGCTTGGAGACCGCCGTGTTGAAGCGCAGGTTCTCGTAGTCGTCCGCCACCCCCGCGATCGTGCGGTGCAGGGCCCGGGTGGTGTCGGCGTCGGGGGCGTCCTCGGTGACGCGCAGCTCGCCGGTGGCCTCGTCGACCACGGCACGCCACAGCCGCTGCAGGAAGCGCTGCGACCCGACCACCGCGCGGGTGTCCCACGGGCGGGAGGCGTCCAGCGGCCCCATCGACATCTCGTACACGCGGAAGACGTCGGCGCCGTAGGACTCGCACATCTCGTCGGGCGTCACCACGTTCTTCAGCGACTTGCCCATCTTCCCGTACTCGCGGGTGACCGGCTGGCCGTTCCACTCGTACACGATGCCGTCCTGCGCCCGCGGGTGGTCGGCGTCCTCGCGCTCGGTCACCTCGGCGGCCGGCACCGGCTGGCCGCGGTCGTCACGGTAGGCGAAGGCCTGCACCATGCCCTGGTTGAACAGGCGGCGGAAGGGCTCCTCGGAGGACACGTGGCCCAGGTCGAAGAGCACCTTGTGCCAGAAGCGGGCGTACAGCAGGTGCAGCACCGCGTGCTCCACGCCGCCGACGTAGAGGTCCACGCCGCCCGGGTCGTCGGCCACGCCCTCGCCGAAGCCGCGCCCGGCGCCCAGCCAGTACTCCTCCAGCTCCGGGTCGATGAAGGCCTCGGAGTTGGTGGGGTCGGCGTAGCGCAGCTCGTACCAGCACGAGCCGGCCCAGTTGGGCATCGTGTTGGTCTCGCGGCGGTACTGCTTCGGGCCGTCGCCCAGGTCGAGGGTGACGTTGACCCAGTCGGTGTTGCGGCCCAGCGGGGACTCCGGCTGGGTGTCCCAGTCCTCCGGGTCGTAGGTCTTGGGGCTGTAGTCGGCCACCTCGGGCAGCTCCACCGGCAGCTGGTCGGCGGGCACGGCGTGGGCGCGGCCGTCGGCGTCCCAGACGATCGGGAACGGCTCGCCCCAGTAGCGCTGGCGGCTGAACAGCCAGTCCCGCAGCTTGTAGGTGATGGCCTCCTCGCCGGTGCCGGCGGACTGCAGGTGCTCCAGCATCCGGGCCTTGGCCTCGGCGACGCCCAGGCCGTCCAGGTCGACCTTCTCATTGCTGGAGTTGATGGCCGGGCCCTCACCGGTGAAGGCCTGGTCGTCGGGGTGGCCCTCGGTCGGCTGCACGGTGCGCACCACGTCGATGCCGTACTGCGTGGCGAAGTCGTGGTCCCGCTGGTCCTGCCCGGGGACGGCCATGATCGCGCCGGTGCCGTACCCCATCAGGACGTAGTCGGCCACGAACACCGGCACCTGCTGACCGGTCACCGGGTTGGTGGCCCAGATGCCGGTGAACACGCCGGTCTTGCTCTTGTCGTCGGCCTGCCGGTCCAGATCGGACTTGCGGGCGGTGGCCTCCCGGTAGGCGGCGACGGCCTCCCGCGGAGTCTCGTGCCCACCGGTCCAGGCGTCCTCGGTGCCCTCCGGCCAGGCGGCCGGCACCGCATCGGCCACCGGGTGCTCCGGGGCCACCACCATGAACGTGACGCCGAACAGCGTGTCCGGCCGGGTGGTGAAGACCTCCAGCCGCGGCTGGCCGTCCGGGCCGGTCGGCAGGGTGGCGGACTGGGGCACGGCGACGTCGAAGAAGACGCGGGCGCCGGTACTGCGGCCGATCCAGTTGCGCTGCATGGTGGCCACCGAGTCCGGCCACTGCAGCCGGTCCAGGTCGTCCACCAGCCGGTCGGCGTAGGCGGTGATGCGCATCATCCACTGCGGCAGGTTGCGCTGGAAGACCGGGAAGTTGCCGCGCTCGGAGCGGCCCTCGGCGGTGACCTCCTCGTTGGCCACGACCGTGCCCAGGCCCGGCACCCAGTTCACCGGGGCGTCGCTCAGGTACGCCAGACGGCGGGCGTCGACCGCGTCGGCGCGCTCCCCCGCATCGAGCTGGTCCCACGGACGACCGTCCGGGGTGGGGACCTCACCGCTGGCGTAGGCGGCCTCCAGCTCCTCGATGGGGCGGGCGCGGCCGGTGGTGCCCGGGCGGCGGCCGGGGGCCTGCGGGTCGTACCAGGAGTTGTAGATCTGCAGGAAGATCCACTGGGTCCACTTGTAGTACGCCGGGTCGATGGTGGCGTACGTGCGCTGGTCGTCGTGGCTCAGACCCAGCTGGCGCAGCTGCCGGCGGTAGGTCTCGATGTTGGCCTCGGTGGTGGTGCGCGGGTGCTGCCCGGTCTGCACGGCGTACTGCTCGGCGGGCAGGCCGAACGCGTCGAAGCCCATCGTGTAGAGCACGTTGCGGCCGGTGGTGCGCTGGTAGCGGGCGTAGACGTCGGTGGCGATGAAGCCCAGCGGGTGGCCCACGTGCAGGCCCGCGCCGCTGGGGTACGGGAACATGTCCTGGATCATCAGCTTGGGCTGGTCCGCCACGGCAGCCCGGGCAGCGGGGTCCTGCGGTGCCAGGTCGCCCACCGGGTTGGGGGCGCGGAAGGTGCCCTCGGCCTCCCACCGGTCCTGCCAGCGCTTCTCGATCTCCCCCGCGAGCCGCGCCGTGTAGCGGTAGGGGGTCTCGTCGCGGTGGTTCTCGCTCATCAGGTCTCCTGACGGTGGTGGGTGGCTGGATGGGTGGCCGGTCGTGGCGCGGCCCGGAGTGGCCGGAAGGCCCGCATGGCGGGGGCGTTCCGGCCCCTGACACGAAAAAGCCCCTCGCACAGGAGGGGTGGCCGCGATGCTCAGGGAGTCATCGCGGCTGTGGAAGGAGCAGGGTCGCGGCCAACATGCTGCGATGGTAGCGCAGGGCCGGGGCGTGCCCCGTGCGCGGGCGCCTGCGGGGTGGGTGGAGCAGACCTGCTCCCTGGCCTGGCCGTGTGCTCGTTCCTTCCCGGCATCCGGTCAACATCGAGCACACGGACGCCAGGTCGACCGCCATCCCCGCGCCGCGAGGGCCTGCGCCACGTCCCTCGCCACCGCGCACGGGTCACCCACCACGTCGTGCCACCCGAACCTGAGCGTGGCCCAGCCGGCCAGGGTGTTGGCGTTGTCGCGTCGCCGGTCCCGGAGAACGCCCTCCCCCACGTGGCCCAGCCGACCGTCGAGCTCCACCAGCACCCCGGGGCCGCGGTAGGCCACGTCCGCGAAGGCACCCCTCCCGGGGACCCCGGAGGCGACCGGCGCCTGCTGATGGGCCGGGGGCAGGCCGTGCCGGCGGTGCACGTCCGCCATGTACCGGCGCTCGAGGTGGGACGCGGTGCCTCGCGCGAGGTCCTCCAGCGCCTCCGTGAGCTCACGGCGGTGGCGCACCTGGCGGCGCCGCCGGAGCGTGTCCTGCAGCAGGTCGGGTCGCGTCACCCGGTGGCCCAGCGCCCGCGCCAACCAGGTGAACACCTCGCTGCGTGCCTCAGGTGGCATCCTGTCCACGACGTCCACCAAGGTGTCCTCGGGGCGGG
>NZ_KV824261.1:0-7740 GCF_001816045.1 Kytococcus sp. HMSC28H12 | reverse complement strand
GGGGGCCGGAGCGGGGGCGGTGCAGCCGCTGCGCCCCCAGATGCCGAGCCGCTCGGCCTTGGCCGCCCGCTCGGCCGCCAGGTGGGCGGCACGGTTCTGGTACGGCTCGTCGTACAGGTACTCCGGAGCCAGGCCCTGGCGGATCATGCGCACGGCAGCGGAGTCTCCCCCGGCCATGCGGACGTGCCGCACCAGGCGTCCGTACCGGTCCCGGTTGTCCTGGGTGGGGTCGCGCTCCCGGGTGACGGTGGTGCCGGCGACCAGGTTCCGCAGGCCGGCGGACGCCTCGCGGAAGCCGCATTCGCCGATCTCCGGGGTGTCCAGGCCGATGACGCGCACCCGCTCCACCCCGGAGGCCAGACGCACGTCGAGGGTGTCACCGTCGACGACCTTGACCACCGGGCCCCGGGACGCCCCGGCAGCAGCGGGAGCAGCGGCAGCGGCGGCCACCGGGGTGGAGACCGCCGCGGGCGCCGCGGTGCGGGTGGCCGACGGTGTCGTCGTGGGGTCCGCCGCCGTGGCGGACGCCCGCTCCGTGGCCGCGCTGCTGGGTGCTGCCACGGTGGCCGTGGGCGTCGTCGACCCCTCGCTGGCCGAGGAGGCTGAGGAACCATCCGCGCTGCGCGCGGCATTCGTGCGCGTCGGGGACGCGCTCGACGCCGACGCCGTCGTCTCCACCCCGGAGCCGGCCCCCTGCTCGGCCGCCGCGGCCTTCGAGACGTCCCCGGTCTCGGTGTAGCGACCCTCGCTGCCCAGCGAGCCGACGTCGCAGCCGGACAGCGTCACGGCCAGCAGGAGGCCGGGGAGCAGCAGCGACGTGCGGCGGGCCCACCGCCTCGGACGGGAACCGGTCGTCTGGGCATGGTGGGGGGGCGTCAGCGGGCACGGCGCGTCCTCGGCATCGTCGGTGATGGGTCAAGAACTTGTACCACGGGGGCACCGTCGCGGGCGGGCGCCACGCGCAGGCGACCCATGGCGAGGACGCCGACGGGGGCCGCCCCGGGTGGGCGGCCCCCGTCACTGCACCACCGCATCGGCAGAACAGGGTGGTCGGCCCACGTGGGCCGACCGGCCGATCAGGTGAGGTCCTCCGGGTGACGCAGACGGGTCGGCTTGGCGTACAGCGCCCGGTTGAGGAACCAGGTCAGCGCCCACGCCACCACGGCGATGACGACCAACCACCCGGCGATGACGTACTGCTCGGTGTCACGACCGGTCCACGGACCCACCATGTAGGCACACGCGATGGCGCCCACCCACGGGATCCAGGTGGGGGCCTTGAAGTAGTCGTGGTCGATCTCGTGGTCCCGCTTGCGCAGCACGATGCAGGCGACGTTCACCAGGGCGAACACGGCCAGCAGCAGCAGCGCGGTGGTCCCGCCCAGAGCGGAGACCTTGCCGACGAAGGTGATCAGGCCGACGGCCAGCAGGGTGGTCACGATGATGGCAACCCACGGCGAACGACGGCCGCTGTGAACCAGCGCCAGCGGGCGCGGGAGGACGTCCTGCTTGGCCATGCCGTACAGCAGGCGGGAGGCCATGAGCATGTTGATGACCGCGGTGTTGGCCACGGCGAACATGGCGATGAACGGGTAGAAGGTGTCGATCGGCAGGTTCGGGGCGCCGGCCTGGACCACCTTGAGCAGCGGGGTGTCCCCCTCGCCCAGCTCACCCACCGGCACCAGGGCCACGGCGGTGACCGAGACCAGCACGTAGATCGCCGCGGTGATGACCAGACCGGTGAACATGATGCGCGGGAAGGTCTTGATCGGGTCCTTGGTCTCCTCGGCCATGTTCACCGAGTCCTCGAAGCCGACCATGGCGAAGAAGGCCAACGACGTGCCGGCGGTGACGGCGAGGAACGCGTTCTTGTCGCCGCTGGTCTCGAACATCATCGCGCGGGAGAAGTCGACCGGGGCGTCCGAGCCGCCCATGACAGCCCACAGGCCCACGAAGATCACCAGCAGCAGACCTGACAGCTCGACGCAGGTGAGCACCACGTTGAGCATGACCGACTCGGCCACGCCCCGGAAGTTGATGAGGGCCACCAGCAGCATGAAGGCCACGGCCAGCAGGAGCACCGGCAGGGAGTCCGAGGCCCAGTCCGCACCGAGGCCGGCCGAGAGGTTGGACGCGAAGGCCTTGGCTGCGGTGGAGGCCGAGGTGATGCCCGAGGCCATCACCAGGAAGGTCACCATGAAGGTGAGGAACTGGATGCCGAAGGCCTGGTGGATGAAGTTGGCCGCACCACCGGCGTGCGGGTACTTGGTGATGAGCTCGAGGTAGGCGAAGGCGGTGATGATGGCGATCGCGAAGGCGATGACGAACGGCACCCAGACCGCGCCGCCCACCTCGTGGGCCACCTTGCCGGTGATGGCGTAGATGCCGGTGCCCAGGATGTCACCGATGATGAACAGCAGCAGGAGCTTGGGGCCCAGGACCCGCTTCAGCTCGGGTTCGCCCCCGGAAGGGGCTGCCGAGCCGTCCGGGACCGGGGACGTCTGCGAGGTGGCGGTACTCATGGACCATATGGTGCGGCATCGCGTGTGACTGGCACCACGCCGACACGCATTTCGTTGCCAGAGCGAGACCTCCGGCCACCACCGGCCACTCGACGCGAGGTGGCCGGCCCCTTCAGGCGTCGATGCGCTCGGCGTCCAGCTGCGCGGCGTTGCTCACGATGAACTCCTTGCGCGGGGCCACCTCGTTGCCCATGAGCAGGGTGAAGATGCGCTCGCCGGCCTCCACGTCCGCCATCGTCACGCGGCGCAGGGTGCGGTGGGCCGGGTCCATGGTGGTCTCGGCCAGCTGGTCGGCGTCCATCTCGCCCAGGCCCTTGTAGCGCTGCAGCGGGTCCTTGAGCGTGCGCCCGTTCTTGCGCAGGCGCGCCAGCTCCCTGTGGAGCTGGGCCTCGGAGTAGGTGTACACGTAGTCGTTGGCCCTGCCTCGGTTCACCACCTCGATGCGGTGCAGCGGCGGCACCGCGGCGTAGACCCGCCCGGCGTCGACCAGGGGCCGCATGTAGCGGAAGAACAGGGTGAGCAGCAGGGTGCGGATGTGGGCGCCGTCCACGTCGGCGTCGGTCATGATGATGACCTTGCCGTAGCGGGAGGCCTCGAGGTCGAAGCTGCGGCCCGAGCCGGCCCCGATGCTCTGGATGATGGCCGCGCACTCCTCGTTGTTCAGCATGTCGGCCACCGAGGCCTTCTGCGTGTTGAGGATCTTGCCGCGGATGGGCAGCAGGGCCTGGAAGTCGCTCTGGCGCGCCAGCTTGGCGGTGCCCAGGGCCGAGTCGCCCTCCACGATGAACAGCTCGCTGCCCTCGGTGTCGGTGGACCGGCAGTCCACCAGCTTGGTGGGCAGCGAGGAGGTCTCCAGCGCGTTCTTGCGGCGCTGCGTCTCCTTGTGCATGCGCGCCGAGACGCGGGACCTCATCTCCGCGACGATCTTCTCCAGCACGGCCGCGGACTGTTGCTTCTGCCCGCGGGCGGTGCTCGTGAGCAGCGCCGTGAGTTCGGTCTCCACCACCTTGGACACGATGCTGCGCACTGCCGAGGTGCCCAGCACCTCCTTGGTCTGCCCCTCGAACTGCGGCTCGGCCAGACGCACGGTCACCCCCGCGGTGAGGCCCGCCAGCACGTCGTCCTTCTCGATCTTGTCCTTGCCCGGCTTGAGCTTGCGGGAGTTGGCCTCCACCTGCTTGCGCACCACCTTGAGCAGCGCGGCCTCGAAACCGGACACGTGGGTGCCGCCCTTGGGCGTGGCGATGATGTTGACGAACGAGCGCTCCACCGTGTCGTACCCGGTGCCCCAGCGCAGCGCGACGTCCACCTCGCAGTCGCGCTCCACCTCGGTGGGCACCATGTGGCCGGCGTCGTCGAGCACCGGCACGGTCTCGGTGAAGGTGCCGGTGCCCTGCAGGCGCCAGGTGTCGGTCACCGCCTCGTCGGCCGCCAGGTACTCGGCGAACTCGGTGATGCCCCCCTCGTGGAGGAAGGTCTCGGTGTGGGTGCCGTTCTCCCCCGGCGTGCCCGGGATGCGGCGCTTGTCGGTGATGCTGATGCGCAGGCCGGGCACCAGGAAGGAGGTCTGGCGGGCTCGGTCGGTGAGCTGCCGGTAGGAGAACTCCGCGTCGGCCAGGAAGATCTGCGGGTCGGCCCAGTAGCGCACGCGCGTGCCGGTGACGCCGCGCTTGACCGTGCCGACCTTCCGCAGCTCGCTGCCGGTGGTGAACGGTTCGAAGGTGCTGCTCGGCGAGGGGCCCGAGGCGTCGTCGGCGAAGACGCCCGGCTCACCGCGGCGGAAGCTCATGCCCCAGGTGGTGCCGGCGCGGTCCACCTGCACGTCCAGGCGGGAACTCAGGGCGTTGACCACGCTGGCACCCACGCCGTGCAGACCACCGGATGCGGTGTACGAGCCGCCGCCGAACTTCCCGCCGGCGTGCAACTTGGTGTAGACGAGCTCCACGCCCGTCAGGCCGGTGCGGGGCTCCACGTCCACCGGCACGCCACGGCCGTCGTCGGCCACCTCCACCGAGCCGTCGGCGTGGAGGGTGACGTCCACGCCGGTGGCGAAGCCGCCGAGGGCCTCGTCCACGGAGTTGTCGATGATCTCCCACAGGCAGTGCATGAGGCCCCGGGAGTCGGTGGAGCCGATGTACATGCCGGGCCGCTTGCGCACCGCCTCGAGGCCCTCGAGCACCTGGAGGTGCCGGGCGTCGTAGCCGGTGCTGCTGGTGGTCGAGGCCTTGGCAGTGCGGGGATTCACGGGGCCAAACCTAGGTGACGCCACCGACAGCCTCGTGAGGCGGTGGGGCGTGTCCGCCTCAGAACAGGGCGGGCAGCACCAGGCTCGCCAGCCAGGTGCCGGCGATGAGCATGCCGGCAAGCAGCTCGATGAGGATGCTGGTGCCCACGGCCTTGAGCGCGTGCAGGGTGGCCTGCCAGGGGGTGAGCCCACCGGACGAGCCGCGCAGGGCCTGGGCGAGGAAGACACCGCCCACGAAGCCCACGAACAGGCCCACGACGGGGATCACGAAGAAGCCCACGATGCCGCCGAGCACGCCGACCAGCAGCGTGGAGGTGCGGATGCCGGCGGCCTTCATGCGGCGGCCGGGCACCAGGTACTGCACCACCGTGGCGGTGCCGGCCAGCACGGTGGCGATGCCGAGCACCCACCACGCGGCGGTGGACTGGACCGCCAGCGCCCACACCAGGGTGGAGGCCCACACCACCACCAGGCCGGGCAGCACGAGCAGCGCGCTGCCGACGAGGCCGACCAGCATGGCGGCGCCGACGAGGACGGCGAGCAGGACGGTCCAGTCCATGGGCGTCAGCCGTGCAGCAGGTGCGTCTCGTCGAGCACCTCGACGTCCGCGCGGTCCTGCAGGGCGGGCAGGTGCTCCTGGCCGTGGTGGGCGCAGAAGTGCAGCGGGGAGCCGGCGAGGGTGACGCGCACGTAGGCGCGGGCGCCGCAGCGGTCGCAGCGGTCGGCGGCGGTCAGGACGGGGGCGACGGCAGTCTCCACGAGTACCTCCTGGGTCATGGCTGCTGTGTCAGCAGGTCGTTCCGGGTCCCCGGGTGCGGGGTCCGTGCCCGTGCCAACAGGGGGCGGGGCCGGGACGTTCCGGGTTTCGCCGTGGGCGCAATCGGCCGGGTGCGTCAGCGGCCGCGCTCGTCGCGCCGGGCGTCCCAGCGGCGCTCGAGCCGCTGCATGAAGGACCCCTGGGTGGCCCGGGCACGGCCGGGAGTGCCGGCACGGCCGCTGACAACGGACCCCCCGGCGCGACCGGGGAGACCGTCCACCCGGGACCCGGTGACCCGTCGGCCGCCGTCCCAGACGCTGCCCGGGCGGTCCCGCCCGAAGGGGTCGCGCCCGAGGAGGCCACGCGGCGCGCCCGGGTCGGGCCGCGCAGGGGCCTGACGGTGCTCCCCCCACGAGGAGCGGGAGGAGTTGCCGGGCATGCGCATCCACAGCGCGGCCGCGATGACGAGCAGCGCAAAACCCCCGACCCCCACCCACGGCAGCCGGGCCCAGGCGGCCAGTGCGTACAGCCCGATGGCCACGGCCACCACGAGCAGGCCCACCACCAGGCGTCCGGCACGGGAACGGCGACCGGTGGGGCGGGCGGAGGGGCCGTCGAGGGGGCGGGCACCGGTCGGCGGGGCGTCCTCGTCCAAGGGCGGGGCCGCCGCGGTGGCGCGACCGGCGAACACGGCGAACAGGTCGGCCTCGTGGGAGTCCCGGCGAGCGGTTCGCTCGACCTCGGGCATGTGGGAGTGGTCGCCGTCCTCCACCAGCAGGGACTGCTCCAGGGCGTCCAGTCGGCTCTGCTCGTCTTCCGACAGGGCCATCGGCCACCTCCAGCTCCGGTCCACGACCTCACGGATCCGTCGACGGCTCCCGACGCACGCCGCGGTCCGTCCAGTCTACGCATGCGCACGGCTCACCGACCGGCCCCGGAGAGCAGGCTGGCCGGCCGCACGATGCCGGCCCCGAACCGGGCACTGGCCCGGTCCACCGCCACGTCGGCCTCGCGCCACCCGACCTCCGGCTCGTCCAGCATCGCCTGCCGGGGGGTGCTCTCGGCGGGGGTGAGCCCGGAGAGCACCACCCGCACCATGCGCACGCGGGCACGCTGCAGGCCCAGGGACCGGAAGGCGACCAGGGCCGCCTCGTGCACCTCCCGGCTCACGTCGGTGGGGCGGCGCAGGGTGGTGGAGCGCTGCACGGTGGTGAAGTCCGCGAAGCGCACCGTCACCTGCACGGTGCGGCCCACCGACCCGGCCGCACGCGCCCGGGCGGCCACCCGGTCGGAGAGCAGCAGCAGCCGGGTCTCCACCTGGCGGGGGTCGTCGACGTCGTGGTCGAAGGTCTGGCCGTTGCCGATGGTCTTCTCGGCCACCACCGGGCGCACCCGGGCCGGGTCACGGCCCCACGCCCGCTCGGCCAGGGCGGCCCCGGCGTGGTGGCCGACGATCCGCTGGAGGGTGGGCACCGGCGTGTGGGCCACCTGCCCCACCGTGGTCAGACCGAACCGGGCCAGTTGCTCGGCGGTGCGCTCCCCCACGCCCCACAGCACGCCCACGTCCAGCGGGTGGAGGAAGGGCACGACCTCGGCCGGGGTGACCTCGCGGACACCGTCCGGCTTGGCCTGGCCGGAGGCCACCTTGGCCACGAAGGGGTTGGGGCCGATGCCGACCGAGCAGGTGATCTGCTGCTCGGCGAGCACGGTGCGGCGGATCCACTCGGCCACCTGCTGGGGCGTCCCCCACCGACGGGCGGTGCCACCGAGGTCGAGGAAGGCCTCGTCCACCGAGGTGGGCTGCACCGTGTGGGTGACCTGGCGGAAGACCTCCATGACCGCCTCCGAGACCGCCGCGTACCGCTCGTGGTCGGGGCGCACCACGGTGGCCTGCGGGCACAGCCGCCGGGCCCGGGCCATGGGCATGGCCGAGCGGACCCCGAAGGCCCGCGCCTCGTAGGTGGCCGAGAGCACCACCGACCGGTGGCCGCCACCCACCACCACGGGGTGGCCCCGCAGCTCGGGGCGGTCCACCAGGGCCACCGAGGCGTAGAAGGCGTCCATGTCCACGTGCAGCACCGCGCTCACCATCCCGAGCTCCCCGGGGAGCTGTGCCAGAGCTTGCGCGAGGGCATCCCGCCCGTCCCCGGCGCACCGGCGCGACCGGTCCGACCCGCCCCGGGCGCTCCTGCGGCCAGGCCCCCGACCGCGGGCCC
>NZ_KV824260.1:0-4914 GCF_001816045.1 Kytococcus sp. HMSC28H12 | reverse complement strand
ACCTGCTCGCCTCCCGCGGCCTCGACCCCGCCCCCGAGCCGTGGGTGCCGCCCGCGCTGCACGGCCCGGTGCTCGGCGAGGACCGGGCAGCCGGTGCGCCCTTCGCGGGACACGCCCCGCTGCCACACGACCTCACCACCGGCGCCCACCGCCTGACCGTCGAGGCCCTGGTGGGTGCCACGGCCCTGGTGCGGGTCAACGACGAGACAGGCGGCTACCTCGCGGACCTCACCCGGCTGGTGGGCCGCAAGCTCGTGCCGGGCCCGGTGGACTCCCCCGCCGTGGCCCACCAGGACAGCCTGTTCTGACCGCCGGGCGCTGCGGCACCGGGCACCCCACGGCCGTGCGATGCTGCCGCGGTGACCACCTCCCCCTCCGATGTCGCCGCGGCCACGGCCGACCCCACCCGTGAGCGGACCCGTTCCCACCAGCGCGCCTGGGGCTGGTACGACTGGGCCAACTCGGCGTACACCACGACGACCGGCACCGTGCTCATCGGCCCCTACCTCACGCAGCTGGCCAGCGCGGACGCCTGCCCGGACCTGCCCAGCGGCCAGGCCTGCACCGGGAGGCTCGACGTGCTCGGCGTCCCCGTCGCGGCCGGTTCCCTCGCGGCGTACACGGTCACCCTGGCCACCCTCCTCTCGGTGGTGGTGGTCATGGCCGTCGGCGCCGTGGCCGACCGCCACCCCCGTCCGGCACGCCTGCTGGGGCTGCTCGCGGGCATCGGGTCGCTGGCCGCCATGGCCATGGTGTTCCTCTCCGGCACGTCCTGGCAGCTGGGCGTGCTCCTGGTGCTCGTGGGCAACATCGCCCTGGGCGCCTCCACGGTGGTCTACGACGCGCTGCTGGTGCGCATCGCCGCCCCGGACGAGCGAGACCGGGTCTCCTCGCGCGCCTGGGCCCTGGGCTACGCCGGCGGCGGGCTGCTGCTCCTGGCCAACCTCGTGGTCATCCAGGCCCACGACGCCCTGGGCCTCTCGATGGAGTGGGCGGTGCGGCTGTCGCTGTTCTCCGCGGGCCTGTGGTGGGGGGTGTTCACCCTCGTGCCCGTCATCGGCCTGCGGCGCCTGCGCGGCACCACGGCCGTTCCGGTGGCCCGGGGCGCCGGCCCCGTGACCGGGTCGCTGCGGCAGCTGCGCTCCACCCTCGGCGAGCTGCGCCGCTACCCCCAGACGCTCACCTTCCTGGCGGCCTACCTGCTGTTCAACGACGGCATCCAGACCGTCATCTCCTCGGCCAGCCTGTACGGGTCGGTGGCGCTCGGCTTCGACACCGGCCAGCTCATGACCACCATCCTGCTCGTGCAGTTCGTGGCCGTGGGCGGCGCGCTGCTGTTCGGGGCGATGGCGGCCCGCCTCGGTGCCCACCGGGTGGTGCTGGCGGGCATCGCCCTGTGGGTGGTGGTCGTGGCCTGCGCGTACTTCGTGCCCCGCGGGGCCTTCCTCACCTGGCTGGGGTGCGCCGTCCTCATCGGGCTGGTGCTGGGCGGCACCCAGGCGCTGGCGCGCTCGCTCTACAGCCACCTGGTGCCGGCGGGCCGGGAGTCGGAGTTCTTCGCCTTCTACCAGGCGGGCGAGCGGGGCACGTCGTGGTTCGGCACGCTCACCTTCGGGCTGGTCTTCCAGCTCACCGGCTCCTACCGGCCGGCCATCCTGGCGCTGCTGGTGTTCTTCGTGCTCGGTGGCCTGCTGCTGGCGCGGGTGGACCTGCGCCGCGGCATCGCCGACGCCGGCAACCCGCAGCCGGCCGTCCTCTGAGGCGGGTCCAAACGACCCCTCTTGCCGCCCCCCAGAGCCGAATTTGCGCTACCCCCCCCCACTTCGTTAAAACCTCCCGGCCGGCGGCAAGGCGAGGGCTCGAGTTCGATGCCCCCATGCCGCCACCTGCAGATCAAGACACACACGGAGAAGGGGAAAGACATGTCTGCTCATGCTTCCGTCAATCGCCGCCTCCTGCTGACGGGTGCCGCTGCGCTCCTCGCTGGTTCGACGATCGCCGCAACCTCCACCACCTTCGCTCGAGCTACGGACACCGACCTGCCAGCCGGCTGGCGCCGCGGACGGATCGTGGCCCGGGAAGACGGGGCTCCCATCTACGAAATCTTGGACGCCGCCGGACATGAGGCCGGTTACGCCTTGTCCCAGGAGGACATGGAGGAGGCACGCAGGGCTGCCAAGGACGTGGAGACTGAGCGCCGAGACCTACAGGCTGTGGGGGCGGACTTCTGGAAGATCACCAAGTGCACCGCCGCCATCGCATGGTTCACTGCGCAGACCGTCTTCCCGTCCGTCAAGGTCGCTCGTATCGCCTACAACCTCTCTCGACTCGTGAAGAAGTACGGTGCCCGGAAGGTGGCCTCCTCATTCCTCCGCTGGCGTTCGTCGAAGGGGCGCGACATGGAGGACGACATCAAGGACGTGGCTCTGGCGCTGACGGGTGTCGGGGCACTCTCCGTGTGTTTTGATTGATTCAGCCTCAATTCAGGAAGGAAATTTCCGTTGCCAGACCGTGGCTCCTCGACCTATGACGACATCCGTTACTACCTCTCGAGTCTCGCCCTGCTCCTCCTGGGCGTGAGCCTCATCGGGACGGACGTCACCGTCGGCGGTTTCGGCCTCCGACAGTCCGTCTTCCTCGGCGCCACCCTCGCCGTCGCCGGGGCTCTCCTCGTCCTGGCGCGCCTCCTGCGCCGGTAGGCGCCTCGAACGTCCGCGCACACCCCGGCCCACACACTTGTGGCGTGGGCAGACCACGAGGGAGGTCCGTGAGGCCCGGCGTCCGCTCCGGTGACGCCGGGCCTTCGTGGAGGGCTCGGACACCGTGGTGCCGCCCTGTGCCTGGCCGGGGTCGCCGTCATCATGTACGCGCCGCGCGGGGCGTGACCACCCCCCTCACTACGCTGTGCGCACGACCACGCCCCGAGGAGGCCCGATGTCCCAGCACGCCCTGCACCCGCGCCTGGCCGAGGTCCGCGAGACCATCCTGCGTCGCAACCCCGGGGAGGTCGAGTTCCACCAGGCCGCCGACGAGGTGCTGGCCACCCTGGGCCTGGTGCTCGAGCGGCGCCCCGAGCTCGCCGAGGCGAGCATCATCGAGCGCCTCTGCGAGCCCGAGCGCCAGCTGGTCTTCCGCGTGCCGTGGGTGGACGACTCCGGCGTGGTGCAGGTCAACCGCGGGTTCCGGGTGGAGTTCAACTCCGCCCTGGGCCCGTACAAGGGCGGTCTGCGCTTCCACCCCTCGGTGCTGCTGGGGACGGTGAAGTTCCTGGGCTTCGAGCAGGTGTTCAAGAACGCGCTCACCGGCATGCCCATCGGGGCCGGCAAGGGCGGCTCGGACTTCGACCCCAAGGGCCGCTCGGACGGCGAGGTGATGCGCTTCTGCCAGTCGTTCATGACCGAGCTGCACCGCCACCTGGGCGAGTACACCGACGTGCCCGCCGGCGACATCGGCGTGGGGGCGCGCGAGATCGGCTTCCTGTTCGGCCAGTACAAGCGCATCACCAACCGGTTCGAGGCCGGCGTGCTCACCGGCAAGGGGCTGGAGTGGGGCGGCGCCCGCGCCCGCACCGAGGCCACCGGCTACGGCACCGTCTACTTCGCCGAGCAGCTGCTGGCCGGTTCCGGCCGCGACCTGGAGGGCCTGCGCGTGGTGGTCTCCGGGTCGGGCAACGTGGCGCTCTACGCCGCGCAGAAGGTGGTGGAGCTGGGCGGAACCGTGGTGGCCATGAGCGACTCCGGCGGGTACGTCGCCGACGACGCGGGCCTGGACGTGCCCCACCTCATCGAGCTCAAGGAGCACCGGCGCGAGCGGATGGCCACCTACGCGCAGGAGAAGGGCGGCCAGCACGTGGCCGACGGATCCATCTGGGACGTGCCCTGCGACCTGGCCCTGCCGTGCGCCACCCAGAACGAGCTCGACGCCGACGGCGCCACCGCCCTGGTGCGCAACGGGTGCCTGGCCGTGGTGGAGGGCGCCAACATGCCCACCACCCCCGATGCGGTGGAGGTGCTTGCCACCGGCGGCGTCACCTTCGCGCCGGGCAAGGCCTCCAACGCCGGCGGCGTGGCCGTGAGCGCCCTGGAGATGCAGCAGAACGCCACCCGGGACTCGTGGTCGTTCACCCACACCGACGAGCGCCTGCGCCAGATCATGGCCTCCATCCACGCCACCTGCGTGGAGACCGCCGAGGAGTACGGCGTGCCGGGCGACCTGGTGGCCGGGGCCAACATCGGCGGGTTCGTGCGCGTGGCCGAGGCCATGCGGGCCCAGGGCGTCATCTGACGGGCGTACCCTCTACGACAGGGCGTCGTTTCACCGCGTCGCCCACGGTCGTCGGCCGGGCCGATGCCGCATCGTCGTCCACGAGGAGCGCCCACGGGCGCGGCGAGGGGTCAGCATGTGCACCTACTGCGGGTGTGAGTCCATCCACGTCATCGGCCGGTTCATGGCCGAGCACGACCGGCTGACCGACCTCACCGGCCCGCTGCACCGCGCGGCCGACGCCGGCGACCTGCCCGCCGCGCAGGAGGCCGCCGAGCGCATCGCGGAGCTGCTCGAGCCCCACACCCACGCCGAGGAGCTGGGCCTGTTCACGATGCTGCGGCGCGAGGAGCACATCGCCGACCACGTGGACGACCTGTGCGCCGAGCACGACGCGCTGGACGCCCAGCTGGCGCGCATCCGCACGGGGGACCTGGCGGGTGTCGACGCCTTCGTCCGCCAGCTGCGCAACCACATGGACCGCGAGAACAACGGGCTCTTCCCCGCCGCCGCGATCGCCCTGGGCGGCCCGGAGTGGGACGAGGTCGACGAGCTCACCCCGCCGGCCCCGACCGCCCTCGGCTGATGGCGTCGAGCACCGGGCCCGGACGCCCCGCCGACCGACGCGTCGACGCCGCCGCCCCCGGCGCC
>NZ_KV824259.1:0-8998 GCF_001816045.1 Kytococcus sp. HMSC28H12 | reverse complement strand
CGGGCAGCGCGCGCCACGCGGCGGCGTCCTGGCAGTCGATGGCGGTGTGCGCCGCCCAGCGGACCCGCCCGCCGGGCTCCAGGGGCGCCCCGTGGCTGGGCCCCACCTCGGGGGAGACAGGACCCAGCATGCGGCGGTCGATGCCCATCAGGCGCCCGCGACGGCCTCGCGGGAGTCGACGAAGGCCTGCACGCAGGCGCGCACGTCCTCCTCGGAGTGGGCCGCCGAGAGCTGCACGCGGATGCGCGCCTCGCCCTTGGGCACCACCGGGTAGCTGAACGGGATGACGTACACGCCGCGCTCCAGCATCGCCTCGGCCACCTGGCCGGCCTGGCGGGCGCCGTCCTCGCCGGGGAACATCACCGGGATGATCGGGTGGCTGCCCTCGAGCAACTCGAAGCCGGCCTCGGTCATGAGCTCGCGGAAGAGCTTCGCGTTGCGCTCCAGCTGGGCGCGCAGCTCGTCGGAGGACTCCACCAGCTCCAGGGCCTTGAGCGAGCCGGCGGCGGTGCTGGGCGCCACGGCGTTGCTGAACAGGTACGGGCGGGAGCGCTGCTTGAGCAGGGCCACCACCTCCTTGGGGCCGGCCACGAAACCACCGGAGGCGCCACCCAGGGCCTTGCCGAAGGTGCCGGTCACCACGTCCACGCGGTCGATGACATCGAACTTCTCCGCGGTGCCGCGGCCCTTCTCGCCGGTGAAGCCGGTGGCGTGGGAGTCGTCCACCACCACCATGGCGCCGAACTCCTCGGCCAGGTCGCAGATCTCCTCCAGCGGGGCGTAGTAGCCGTCCATGGAGAACACGCCGTCGGTGACGATGACGGTGCGGCGCGCGCCGGCGTCCTTCGCGGCCTGCAGCTGGGTGCGCAGGTCGTCCATGTCGCGGTTGGCGTAGCGGTAGCGCATGGCCTTGCTCAGGCGCACGCCGTCGATGATGCTCGCGTGGTTCAGCGCGTCGGACACGATGGCGTCCTCCTTGCCGAAGAGCACCTCGAAGAAGCCGCCGTTGGCGTCGAAGCAGGAGGCGTACAGGATCGCGTCCTCGCAGCCCACGAAGGCGGCGATCCTCTGCTCCAGCTCGGTGTGCAGGGTCTGGGTGCCGCAGATGAAGCGCACCGAGGCCATGCCGAAGCCCCACTCGTCGAGGGCGGACTTGGCGGCGGCCTCGACCTCCGGGTGGTCGGCCAGCCCGAGGTAGTTGTTGGCGCAGAAGTTCAGCGCTTCGGCCTTCTTGGTGGTGACGTGGGCGGACTGCGGGGAGGTGAGCTCGCGCTCGTCCTTCCACAGGCCGGCGTCCTTGATCTCGGTGAGCTCGGAGGTCAGCTGGTCCTTGAACGCGTACATGCCGGCAGTGTCTCAGGGGGCGGGGGTGCCGCGTGACCCAGTCCTGCCGGGCGCGCGGGGACGGCCTCCGCGCCGCGAGGAGTGGGAGCTCAGGCGATGTCGAACACGCGGCCGACGTGGCTCTTGCGGTAGCGGGTCGGCAGGGACGTCGCCGCATCGAGGGCGTGCACGTCGTCGCGCATGGCTACGACGCCCCGCTGGTCGGTCGAACGGCTCACGGGGTCCACGGCGTCGTCGAGGGCGGTGCCGGAGACCTCGTCACGCAGCAGGCTGGACGCCACCACGTCGACCCGCCGCCCCAGAGCCATGCTCAGTTCCTCCCCGATGGCGGCGAGTCGCATCAGTTCGTTCCCGCCACCCGGAACGAGCTCCACGAGCAGGTCGATGTCGCTCGATGCCGTGGCCTCCCCCCACCGCGCGGGAGCGGCCACCCCCTCGGTGGCCGCTCCCTCACCCCTCCTGACGGGGTCGTCGCTCAGTCCGCGCCGTACTCCATCGCCGCGGCGTCCAGGGCGTCGTCCTGGGCGTCCAGGTCCTTCCACTGCGGGTTGCTGGCGATCTGCTGCGCGCCGCCGGGCTCCAGGGTGCCCAGCAGGTTGCCCTCCTGCACCACCACGTGGCCCTCGTCGTGCGGCTGCTTGGCGTACATCTCCAGCATCGAGCGCGAGTCGGCGATGTCCAGGTTGCGCATGGTCAGCTGCCCGATGCGGTCGGTGGGCCCGAACGCGGCGTTCTCCGTGCGCTCCATGGAGAGCTTGTCCGGGTGGTACGAGAAGTTCTCGCCCTCGGTCGCAAGGATCGTGTAGTCCTCACCACGCCGCAGGCGCACGGTCACCTCGCCGGTCACCAGCGAGGCCACCCAGCGCTGCAGCGCCTCGCGCATCATGAGCGCCTGCGGGTCGAGCCAGCGGCCCTCGTACATGAGGCGGCCCAGGCGGCGGCCGTCGGCGTGGTACTGCGCGATGGTGTCCTCGTTGTGCACCGCGTTGAGCAGCCGCTCGTAGGTCAGGTGCAGCAACGCCATGCCCGGCGCCTCGTAGATGCCGCGCGACTTCGCCTCGATGATGCGGTTCTCGATCTGGTCGCTCATGCCCAGGCCGTGGCGCCCGCCGATCTTGTTGGCCAGCAGCACCAGCTCCACCGGGTCCAGCCGCTCGCCGTTGATGGCCACGGGGCGCCCGCCCTCGAAGCGCACCGTGACGTCCTCGGTCTCGATGGCCACCTCGGGGTCCCAGAACTTCACGCCCATGATCGGCTCCACCGTCTCCAGGCTGACGTCCAGGTGCTCCAGCGTCTTGGCCTCGTGGGTGGCGCCCCAGATGTTGGCGTCGGTCGAGTACGCCTTCTCCTGGCTGTCGCGGTAGGGCAGGCCCCGCTCGGTGAGCCACTGGCTCATCTCGGTGCGGCCGCCCAGCTCGCCCACGAAGTCGGCGTCGAGCCACGGCTTGTAGATGAGCAGGTTGGGGTTGGTCATGAGGCCGTAGCGGTAGAACCGCTCGATGTCGTTGCCCTTGAAGGTGGAGCCGTCGCCCCAGATGTCCACCCCGTCCTCCTGCATGGCGCGCACCAGCAGGGTGCCGGTCACCGCACGGCCGATGGGGGTGGTGTTGAAGTAGGTGCGGCCGCCGGAGCGGATGTGGAAGGCACCGCAGGCGATGGCGGCGAAGCCCTCCTCCACGAGGGCGCGGCGGCAGTCCACGTGGCGGGCCAGCTCGGCGCCGTACTCCATGGCGCGGGCGGGCACGCCGGCGATGTCGTCCTCGTCGTACTGGCCCAGGTCGGCGGTGTACGTGCAGGGCACGGCGCCCTTCTCGCGCATCCAGGCCACGGCCACGGACGTGTCCAGGCCGCCGGAGAAGGCGATGCCGACGCGCTGGCCGGAGGGGAGGGAGGTCAGGACCTTGCTCATGGGGGTCTCCTCGGGGTTCTGCGGTCAGGGGGTCTCGGGTGGTGGGGGAGCGGCGCCGGGTCAGTCGGCGCGGTGCTCCCACAGCCAGGTCAGGATCGCCTTCTGGGCGTGGCGGCGGTTCTCGGCCTCGTCCCAGACCGCGCTCTGTGGGCCGTCGATCACCTCGGCGGCGATCTCCACCCCACGGTAGGCGGGCAGGCAGTGCATGACGATGGCGTGGTCGGCCGCGTGGGCGAGCAGCTCGGGGGTGAGCGCCCACGGGCCGAAGGTTGCCACGCGCTCGGCCTTCTCGTCCTCCTTGCCCATGCTCACCCAGGTGTCGGTGACCACCACGTCGGCACCGGTCACGGCCTCGACGGGGTCGTCCACGAGGGTGACCGAGCCGCCGGTGGTGGCGGCGATCTCCTGCCCACGGGCCACCACGTCGGGGTCCGGCAGGTAGCCCTCGGGGCCGGAGAGGCGCACGTGGAGCCCGGCGGTGGCGCCGGCGAGCACCCACGAGTTGCCCATGTTGCAGGCCGCGTCGCCGAGGAAGGCCACCGTCTGCCCGTGCAACCCGTCCTGGTGCTCGGCGATGGTCTGCAGGTCGGCCAGCAGCTGGCAGGGGTGGAAGTCGTCGGTCAGGGCGTTGACCACCGGCACGCCGGCGTACCGGGCCATCTCCTCCACGTCGGCCTGCATTGGCGTGCGCCACACCATCGCGCCGGCCTGACGTCCGATGACGCGGGCCACGTCCGCGATGGACTCGCGGGTTCCGGCGGCGGCCAGTCCGGCGTCGATGGCGAACTCGTGGCCGCCCAGCTCCGCGACGCCGGCTGCGAAGGACAGCTGCGTACGGAGGGTGGGTCGGTCGTAGATGGTCGCGACGGTCACCGGGCCCGCGAGCGGCTTGGGTCCGAAGGGGTCTGCCTTCAGGGTCGCGGCGAGGGCCAGCACCTCGGCCTGCTCGGCCGGGGTGAGGTCGTCGTCGCGGAGGAAGTGGCGGGTCATGACGCATGACCTTACATGGCATGGCATGAACATTCACAATCCGGGTGCGCGTCCTCGGTCACGCGCTCGCGTCCACCGGGCGGCGGGGCTCGTGCGCAAGGAGCGGCACACCGAGTGCCGGCGTGCCGCTCCTTGGCGATGGGGGTGGCGCTCAGTCCACCTGGATCTCGCCCATGGGGCCCCAGCCCTCGGACTCCACCTGCTCGCTGACGATCTGCGGGGTCGCGGCGAGGTACTGCGGGAACTCGGCCTGCATCTGCTTGAAGTGCTCGGAGTTCACGTGCGGCTCGGCGCCCTCGTCGGTGAACGCCTCGATGAGCACGTAGGTGTTCGGGTCCTCCACGCTGCGCGACCACTCGAACCACTTGTTGCCCGGCTCGGCACGCGTGGCCTCGGTGAACGGGCGGCTGATCTCCGGCCAGTCGTCGGCGTGCTCGGGCTTGACGGGGAACTTCACGTTGATGAGGATCATGCGCCCCATTCTGGCCCCGCACTGCGGGCTGTGTCGGGCCGGGGGAGCCGGTACGGGGGTCGGTAGGATCGCCGGTGGCCGCCACCACACGGGCGCGGCCGGTTGACCACACTCGCACCACGAAGGACGGGACACGACGTGACCAACAGCGCATCCGAGCACCAGCAGAAGTGGGCCGCCCAGGAGGGCGCGGCGGAGGACCTGGTCCCCGTCGCCGGGCGCCTGGCCCGCACGAACGGTGTGGACGCCCGCGTGAACGGCCGTTCCCTGGCCCGTCAGAGCGCCACCGGCATCCTCGGCGCCCACGCCGAGGCCGGTGAGGGTGCCGACGTCACCGAGACCCTCGCCCTGCTCCAGGCCGTCGAGGGCATCGAGGCCGGCGCCTCCGTGCTCGACGTCGTGGCCCTGCAGAAGGCGTACAAGGACTCCGGCTCCTCCGACCTCGAGGGCTTCCTGCGTGAGCAGCTGTCCGAGGTCGCCGGCCAGGCCGGTGGCGAGAAGAAGACCCAGGACGTCGTGCTCTACGGCTTCGGCCGCATCGGCCGCCTGCTGGCCCGCATCCTCGTGGGCCAGGACCACGGCACCGGCCTGCAGCTGCGCGCCGTCGTCGTGCGCAAGGGCAAGGCCGCGAACGACCTGGTCAAGCGCGCCGACAACTTCCGCGTCGACTCCGTGCACGGCCCCTTCGACGGCACCGTCGAGGTCGACGAGGCTGCCGAGACGCTGCACCTCAACGGCACCGCCGTCAAGGTCATCTACTCCAACTCCCCGGCCGAGGTGGACTACACCGCCCACGGCATCACCGACGCCGTCGTCATCGACAACACCGGTGTGTGGCGCGACGCCGAGGGCCTCTCGCAGCACCTGCAGTCCAAGGGCGTCAAGCGCGTCGTGCTGACCGCCCCGGGCAAGGGCGACATGGTGAACGTCGTGACCGGCGTGAACGACGAGATGATCGGCGACGCCGAGATCGTGTCCGCCGCCTCCTGCACCACCAACGCCATCACCCCGGTGCTCAAGGTCCTGGCCGACGAGTACGGCATCGTCGGTGGCCACGTGGAGACCATCCACAGCTACACCAACGACCAGAACCTCATGGACAACTACCACAAGGCCGACCGCCGTGGCCGCGCCGCCGCCATGAACATGGTGCTCACCGAGACCGGTGCCGCCAAGGCCGTGGCCAAGGCCCTGCCGGAGCTCAAGGGCAAGCTGTCCGGCAACGCCATCCGCGTCCCCACCCCGGACGTGTCCATGGCCGTGCTCAACCTGACCCTCGGCAAGGCCGTGGACCGCGAGACCCTCAACAAGGTCCTGCAGGACGCCGCCGCCTCCGGCCCGCTGGCCGACGCCATCGGCTACGTGGACCACCCCGAGGTCGTCTCCACCGACCTCGTGGGCGACACCCACGCCGGCACCGTGGACGGCCGCGCCACCATCGCCGGCGGCGACGAGCGCGTCGTGGTCTACGTCTGGTACGACAACGAGTACGGCTACTCCTGCCAGGTGGTGCGCATGGTCGAGCGCATGACCGGCGTCGAGCTGCCCGCCTTCCCCAAGGCCTGACGCAGCGCACGCGAGAGGGGGCCAGTCACCTGGTGGTGGCCGGCCCCCTTCGTCGTGCCCGGTGGGGTGCCCCTGCGGTCGCGCGCCCGGTGGGTGCCCCTCAGAGCTCGTAGTCCACGACCACCGGCGCGTGGTCGCTGAGCCGCTCCGCGCGGCTGGGCTCCTTGTCCACACCCGCGGTCACGGCGGCACGGGCCAGGGCGGGGGAGGCCAGGTGGTAGTCGATGCGCCACCCGGTGTCGCGCTCGAAGGCCTGCCCCATCCACGACCACCACGCGTACGGGCCCTCGGTGTCCGGGTGCTTCGAGCGCACCACGTCCACGAGGGTGCGCGGCGAGAGGATCGAGCCGAACCACTCGCGCTCCTCGGGCAGGAAGCCCTCGGAGTTCTTGTTGCCCCGCCAGTTCCTCACGTCGAGCTTCTCGTGGGCCACGTTGAAGTCGCCCATCACCAGGAACTCGCGCCCGGCGGCCTTCGCGGCCCTCCGGGAGCGGTCCAGCTGCTTGGCGAACCCGGCCAGGAAGCGCATCTTGCGCTCGTACTTGGCACCGCCGTCGGGCTCCTCGCGCATGCGGCCGGCCATCTTCTCCTGCAGGTCCGCCGGCAGGCCGCCCTTGGGCAGGTAGAGCGAGGCCACCGTCAGCGGCGCGTCGGCCAGGTCCACTTCCACGTACCGGCCCTCGCCGGCGAACTCCTTGAGCTCCCGCGGCAGGGTGGGCCCGGCATCGGCCGGCACGAGGTCCACGTGGTCCTCACCCGGGGCGCGCTGCAGCACGGGCTCGCCGAAGGTGCGCACGGCGGCCGGACGCACCCGCGTCAGCAGGGCCACGCCGTTGCGGCCGGCGGCGGTGCCGGCGTCGTAGGTCAGGTACCGGTCGCCGAACACCTCCAACGGCAGCTGGGCGACCGGGCAGCGCACCTCCTGCAGCGCCACCACGTCGGGGTCGCGGCGTTCCAGCCACCCCTCGAAGCCGCGCTTCTGGCAGGCCCGGATGCCGTTGACGTTGAAGCTCGCGATGCGCAGCGCCACGGCTCAGCTCCAGTCCAGCAGGACCTTGCCGCACTTGCCCGAGCGGGCGGTGGCGAAGGCCTCCTGCCAGTCCTCGGCGGCGAACTTGTGGGTCACCACGCTGCGCACGGCGGTCACCAGCTGCTCGTTGTCCTGCAGCAGCTGGGTCATCTTGTACCAGGTCTCGAACATCTCGCGGCCGTAGATGCCCTGCAGGGTGAGCATGTGGGTGATGACCTTGCCCCAGTCCACCTCGTAGCCGGTACCCGGCAGGCCCAGCATCGCGATGCGGCCGCCGTGGTTCATCGTGTCGATGGCCTCCTGCACGGCCGAGCCGAAGCCGGACATCTCCAGACAGACGTCGAAGCCCTCCTTCATGCCCAGCGGCTTCATCGCGTCGGCGATGCGCTCGTGCGACACGTTCACCACGCGGTCGGCACCGGCCGCCTTGGCCAGCTCCAGGCGCTCGTCGCTGATGTCGGTGGCCACCACGTAGCGGGCGCCCACGGCCTGGGCCACGGCCACCGCCATCACGCCGATGGGGCCGGAGCCGGTCACGAGCACGTCCTCGGCGGCCAGCGGGAACTTCAGGGCGGTGTGCACGGCGTTGCCCAGCGGGTCGAACAGGGCACCCAGGTCGGCGTCCACCCACTCGGGCTGCACCCACGCGTTGTCGGCGGGGATCACCACGTAGTCGGCGAACGCGCCGTCGCGGTTCACCCCCACGCCGATGGTGTTGCGGCACAGGTGGCGCGCGCCGGCCCGGCAGTTGCGGCACACGCCGCAGACGATGTGGCCCTCGCCGGAGACCTTGTCGCCGACCTTCAGGTCGCCGCGGGCCTCCACGCCGTCGCCCAACTCCACGATCTCGCCGTAGAACTCGTGACCGATCACCTGGGGCAGGTTCATGGCGCCCTCGGCCCACTCGTCCCAGCCCTCCAGGTGCAGGTCCGTGCCGCACAGGCCGGCGCGCTCCACCCGGATCTTCACCTGACCGGGGCCGGTGGTGGGCTCCGGGGCGTCGATGAGCTGCAGCCCGGGTCCGGGCTCGGTCTTGGCCAGTGCACGCATGGCGACTCCTTGGGATCGAGGGGGTGTGCTCCCCATCCCATCACGCCGACCGGCCTGCCCCGGAGCCCCGCCTGCTCAGCCGGGGAACCTGTGGATGCTGGGTGTTACACCGACGTCCCTGGGGATACCCTGAGGGCATGCCCACCACACGTCCGCGCCACCTCGTCACCGAGTCCGACGAGCTCGGTCAGGCCCTCGACCACGCCGCCCGCCGCTGGCCGGACCTGTCCCGCGGGCAGCTCGTGGCGCGTCTGGCGGTGGAGGGCGGGCGCCGCCTCGCGGTGGACGAGGGGGTGGAGGCCGAGCGGCGGCGACGCCTGCTGGAGGTCGCCGGCGGTCACCTGGCCGGGGTGGGGGACAGCAGCCGGCTCAGGACCCAGCGCGATGCGGAGTGGCCGGAGTGATCCTCGACGCCAACGTGGTCATCGCTGCCCTCAATGCGGAGGGCGCCCACCACGCCGACGCCGTGGACGTCCTGGCCGAGGCGGCTGGTGAGCCGCTGCGGATGCCGGAGCTGACCCTCGCCGAGGCGTTCGTGGCCCACGCTCGGGCCGGCACCGCGGCCCGCGCGGCGGCCGTCCTCGACGAGCTGGGGGTCGAGATGGCGCCTGCGGCGGGCGACCCGATGGCGCTCGCG
>NZ_KV824258.1:0-6924 GCF_001816045.1 Kytococcus sp. HMSC28H12 | reverse complement strand
CCCGCACCGTCACCGACGGTGCGGGGCCCTGCTGGTGTTAGGGTCTTCTGGCGCCACGTGCGCCCCAGGGGTCGTCGCCGGACGGCGGCCCACGTCACCCGCAGGTCGTGCCCGCCGGCACGCCCGACCGGACGGCCGCCGCGGGTCGGCCCACAGGAGGTTTCGTGCTCAGCTCATTCGGTCGGGCGTTCCTGACGCCAGACCTGCGTGGCAAGTTGCTGTTCACCCTGGGCATCATGGCCCTCTTCCGCCTGGGCTCGCACGTGCCGGCCCCGGGGATCGACTACCAGCTGGTGCAGAAGTGCCAGTCTCTGGGGTCGGGGAGCAACTCGTTGCTCGGGCTGACCAACATGTTCTCCGGTGGCGCGCTGCTGCAGCTGTCGATCTTCGCGCTGGGGATCATGCCCTACATCACCGCGAGCATCATCGTGCAGCTGCTCACCGTGGTCATCCCGCACTTCGAGCGCCTCAAGCAGGAGGGGGCGGCGGGCCAGGCCAAGATGACGCAGTACACGCGCTACCTCACCATCGGCCTGGCGGTCCTGCAGTCGACCACGCTCATCAGCTTCGCGCGCAACCCCAGCCAGCTCTTCGGCGGCACGCCCATGCAGTGCCCGACCGTCATGCACGACGACTCCCTGTGGAGCGTCAGCCTCCTGGTGCTCACGCTGACCGCCGCCACCGGCCTCATCATGTGGCTGGGCGAGCTCATCACCGAGAAGGGCGTGGGCAACGGCATGTCGCTGCTCATCTTCACGTCCATCGCCGCCGGCTTCCCGGCCTCGCTGTGGGCCATCAAGGACCGTGGCTGGGACAAGTTCGTCCTGGTGCTGCTGCTGGGCCTGGCGATCCTGACCGTCGTGGTGTTCGTCGAGCAGTGCACGCGCCGCATCCCGGTGCAGTACGCCAAGCGGATGGTGGGTCGCCGCATGTACGGGGGCACCTCCACCTACATCCCGCTGAAGATGAACATGGCGAACGTCATCCCCATCATCTTCGCCAGCTCCATCCTCATGCTGCCGATGATGGTGGCCCAGTTCCAGACGCCCAACGACGGCACCCGTCCGCCGGCCTGGGTGGAGTGGGTGTCGCGCCACCTGCAGATGAGCACCGACCCGATCTACGTGGCCATCTACGTCACGCTCATCATCTTCTTCACCTTCTTCTACACGTCGATCACGTTCGACCCGGACGACGTCGCGGACTCCATGAAGCGCTACGGCGGCTTCGTGCCGGGTGTCCGGGCGGGCCGTCCGACCGCGCAGTACCTGCGCTACGTGCTCAACCGCATCACGGTGCCCGGCGCCCTGTACCTGGGCATCCTGTCCCTCATCCCGCTCTTCGCCCTCGACCGCCTCGGGTCGATCGGTGACTTCCCGTTCGGCGGTGCCTCGCTGCTCATCGTCGTGGGCGTGGGTCTGCAGACCGTCAAGCAGATCGAGTCGAAGTTGCAGCAGCACGAGTACGAAGGATTCCTCCGATGACCCGCATGATCATCCTCGGCCCCCCCGGGGCCGGCAAGGGCACCCAGGCCTCCGGCATCGCCGAGCGCTACGGCATCCCGGCCATCTCCACCGGCGACATCTTCCGCGCCAACATCAAGGCCGGCACCCCGCTGGGGGAGCAGGTCAAGGAGATCACCGCCTCCGGTGGCCTGGTCCCCGACGAGCTGACCAACCGCATCGTCGCCGACCGCCTCTCGCAGGCCGATGCGCAGGAGGGCTTCCTCCTGGACGGCTACCCCCGCAACCTCGGCCAGGTGGAGGCCCTGGACACGATGCTCTCCGCGACCGGCCAGTCGCTGGACGTCGTGCTCGAGCTCGTGGTGGACACCGAGGAGGTCGTCCAGCGCCTGCTCAAGCGTGCCGAGATCGAGGGCCGCGTGGACGACACCGAGGAGGTGGTCCGCCACCGCATGGACGTGTACGCCGAGCAGACCGCCCCGCTGAGCGACGCCTACGAGAAGCGTGGCCTGCTGCGCCGTGTGGACGGTCTCGGCGAGGTCGACGAGGTCGCCACCCGCATCAACGAGGCGCTCGACGCGGCCACCGGCAGGGCCTGACGTGCTCCGACGGGGGAAACGGCTGCCCGGCAAGACGCCCGAGCAGGTGCTGGCCATGCGCCGCGCCGGGCTGGTGGTGGCGCGCACCCTCGAGGCCGTGGGGCAGGCCCTGGCCCCCGGCCGCACGACCGCCGAGCTCGACGCCGTCGCCGAGGACCTGATCCGCGGCGACGGTGCGGTGCCCAGCTTCAAGGGCTACCAGGGCTTCCCCGCCTCGCTGTGCGTGAGTGTCAACGAGGAGGTCGTGCACGGCATCCCCGGCGAACGGCGCCTCGAGGCGGGTGACCTGGTGAGCGTGGACTGCGGGGCCATCCTGGACGGGTGGCACGGTGACGCCGCCCGGTCGTGGGTGGTGCCCGGGGCGCCCGCGGACACGGCGATCGACGCCCTCGTGGAGGACACCCGCCTGGCCATGTGGCACGGCATCGGGGCGCTGCGTCCCGGGGGCCGCGTGTTCGACATCGGCGACGCGATCCAGGACCTGCTCGAGGAGCGCGAGGAGGAGCGCGGACTCACCTACGGGCTCGTCGAGGACTACGGCGGTCACGGCATCGGGCGGGAGATGCACATGGACCCGTGGATCCCGATGTTCAGCAGCCGCGGCACGAGCGATCGCGTCTCCGAGGGCCTCACCGTGGCCGTGGAGCCGATGGTGACGCTCGGATCGGCGCGCACCCGCACGCTGTCCGACGACTGGACCGTGGTGACGACCGACGCCTCCCGCGCCGCGCACTGGGAGAACACCGTGGCCGTGACGGCCGACGGGCTCTGGGTGCTCACCGAGCTCGACGGGGGAGCGGCCGGCCTGGCCGAGGCCGGTGCGCGCTACGCACCCCTGGGGGACTGACCGCCGGCCACACGCAGCCCGACCCCGCCCCGGATTCGTCTCCGGGCGGGGTTCTGCGTTAGGCTGACCGGCCGGGCACCCGTGCGTCCACGTCCAGTGGTCCACGAGCCCGTCGTCTATGGCCGAACCCAGCAGGGGGGAGGCCGACCAAGTGAGTAGTGGAGGACATGGCCAAGAAGGACGGCGTCATCGAGGTTGAGGGCACGATCGTCGAGGCTCTGCCGAACGCGATGTTCCGCGTGGAGCTGACGAACGGTCACGTGGTCCTCGCCCACATCTCGGGCAAGATGCGACAGCACTACATCCGGATCCTCCCCGAGGACCGTGTGGTGGTGGAGCTCAGCCCGTACGACCTGTCCCGCGGTCGCATCGTCTTCCGCCACCGCTGAGGGTCTCCGGGCCCTTCAGCACTCACCCCATCCGCACCGTCCACGCCTGCCGGTCCCACCGGTGGGCGTGCACGCACGATCCGAAGGCACTGGCACATGAAGGTTCAGCCGAGCGTCAAGAAGATCTGTGACAAGTGCAAGGTGATCCGCCGCAACGGCCGGGTCATGGTGATCTGCGACAACCTGCGCCACAAGCAGCGCCAGGGCTGACGCACCTCACCGCACGCGACACGGATCGCACGCCCCCGCACCGGGGGCGAAGGCACTGAGCAACTCGCACCACCCGACCCCCGCAGAGCTGCGGGACGTCACCCCCGGCGTGGAGGCCGGGGACCGGGACCACTGGATCATCCGAGGCAGTGGCACACCGGGCTGGTGGTGCACCAGACCTCCACGACAACCAGAAGGAACACGATGGCACGTCTCATCGGTGTCGACCTCCCGCGCGACAAGCGCGTCGAGATCGGCCTCACGTACATCTTCGGCGTGGGTCGCACCCGCGCCCTGCAGGCCGTCGAGGCCTGCGGTATCGACCGCTCCACCCGGGTGAAGGACCTGAACGACGAGCAGCTCGTCGCTCTGCGTGACTTCCTCGAGGGCAACTTCCAGCTCGAGGGTGACCTCCGCCGTGAGGTGGCCGCCGACATCCGCCGCAAGGTCGAGATCGGCAGCTACCAGGGTCTGCGCCACCGTCGTGGTCTGCCGGTGCGTGGTCAGCGCACCAAGACCAACGCGCGCACGCGCAAGGGCCCGAAGAAGACCGTCTCCGGCAAGAAGAAGGCCTGAGCCCCGGCTCGGCCTCACCCCCCAGCTCTAGGTAGGAGTACACATGCCCCCCAAGACCCGCGCCGCGGCCTCGCGCACGCGCCGTCGTGTCAAGAAGAACGTCGCGGCTGGCCACGCGCACATCCGCTCGACGTTCAACAACACCATCATCTCGATCACGGACCCCAGCGGCGCTGTGATCTCGTGGGCCTCCGCCGGCCAGGTCGGCTTCAAGGGCTCGCGCAAGTCGACCCCCTACGCCGCGCAGATGGCCGCCGAGGCCGCTGCCCGTCGTGCCATGGAGCACGGCATGAAGAAGGTCGACGTCTTCGTGAAGGGCCCGGGCCCCGGTCGCGAGACCGCCATCCGCTCCCTCACCGCGACCGGCCTGGAGGTCGGCTCCATCTCCGATGTGACGCCCATCGCGCACAACGGTGTCCGCCCGCCCAAGCGTCGTCGGTTCTGAGAGGAAAGGACTGAATCATGGCTCGCTACACCGGCCCCATCACCAAGAAGTCCCGCCGTCTCAAGGTCGACCTCGTCGGCGACGACAAGAGCTTCGACGCGCGTCCGTACCCGCCCGGCATGCACGGGCGTCGCCGGACGCAGGAGAAGGAGTACCTGGCCCAGCTGCAGGAGAAGCAGAAGGCCCGCTTCATGTACGGCGTCATGGAGAAGCAGTTCCGTCGCTACTACGCCGAGGCGGCCCGTCTCCCCGGCAAGACCGGTGACAACCTGCTGACCATCCTCGAGTCCCGCCTCGACAACGTCATCTACCGCGCCGGCCTCGCGCCGACCCGCCGCGCCGCCCGCCAGCTGGTGACCCACGGTCACTTCCTGGTGAACGGCCAGCGCGTCGACGTGCCGTCGATCCAGGTGTCCAAGTACGACATCATCGACGTGCGCCCGAAGTCCGCCGAGACCCAGCCGTTCGAGATCGCCCGCGAGGTGTTCGGCGAGCGTCCGGTCCCGGCCTGGATGAAGGTCGTCCCCGGCTCCCTGCGCATCCTGGTCTTCGACCGCCCGATGCGTGAGCAGATCGACACCGTTCTGAACGAGCAGCTCATCGTGGAGCTCTACTCCAAGAACTGATCAGCGACTCCGGTCGCCACCGCGCCCGGCCCCCACGGGTCCGGCGCACCGGCTCCGGTGGTCCACAGATGCCACCGGAGCCCCTGGCCCGACGCACGCGTCGGGTGCCACTGCGAGCAGCGTCATATAGCGGTCGCTGCGCGGAAAGGAAACGCACGTGCTGATTGCCCAGCGCCCCGTCCTCACCGAGGAGAAGATCGACGAGGCCCGTTCGCGGTTCACCATCGAGCCGCTCGAGCCCGGTTTCGGCTACACCCTCGGCAACTCCCTGCGTCGCACCCTGCTCTCGAGCATCCCCGGTGCGGCCGTGACCAGCATCCGCATCGACGGCGTGCTGCACGAGTTCTCCACCGTCCCCGGTGTGAAGGAGGACGTCACCGAGCTCATCCTCAACATCAAGGGCCTGGTCGTCTCCTCGGAGCACGACGAGCCCGTGGTGGCCTACCTGCGCAAGCAGGGGGCCGGCGAGATGACCGCGGCCGACATCAGCTGCCCGGCCGGCGTCGAGGTGCACAACCCCGACCTGTACCTGGGTTCGCTGAACGACGAGGGCGCGATCGACCTCGAGCTCACCATCGAGCGTGGCCGCGGCTACGTCTCGGCGCAGCAGAACAAGGGCGGCGAGCAGGAGATCGGCCGGATCCCGGTCGACTCCATCTACTCGCCGGTGCTGTCCGTCACCTACAAGGTGGAGGCCACCCGCGTCGAGCAGCGCACCGACTTCGACAAGCTGGTCGTCGACGTCGAGACCAAGAACTCCATGTCCCCGGCCGACGCCATGGCGTCCGCCGGCAAGACGCTGGTGGAGCTCTTCGGTCTGGCGCGCGACCTCAACGTCGAGGCCGAGGGCATCGAGATGGGCACCGTGCAGACGGACGCCTCGCTGGCCGCCGACCTGGCGCTGCCGGTGGAGGAGCTCAACCTGTCCGTGCGCTCCTACAACTGCCTCAAGCGCGAGGGCATCCACACCGTGGGTGAGCTCGTGGCCCGTAGCCAGGCGGACCTGCTGGACATCCGCAACTTCGGCAACAAGTCCATCGACGAGGTGCAGGTGGAGCTCCACAAGCTCGGCCTGGCCCTGAAGGACACCCCGGCCGACTTCGACCCGTCCAACATCGTGCTGGACCGCGACGAGGACGAGGGCGAGGCCGCCGCGGGCGACGAGGTCCTCGAGGACGAGCAGTACTGATCCGCCGCAGTGACACCCGGCGCCTGCCGAGCGGGCGTCGCTGACACTTGGAAAGCACAGGAGAAATCACATGCCTACCCCGAAGAAGGGCCCGCGCCTGGGCAGCGGCCCGGCGCACGAGCGGCTGCTGCTGGCCGGTCTGGCCACCCAGCTCTTCGAGCACGACCGCATCACCACCACGGAGGCCAAGGCCAAGCGCCTGCGCCCTCTGGCCGAGCGCATGATCACCTTCGCCAAGAAGGGTGACCTGCACAACCGTCGCAAGGTCATGACCGTGATCCGCGACAAGTCGGTGGTGCACAAGCTGTTCACCGAGATCGCCCCGGACGTGGCCGACCGTGAGGGTGGCTACACCCGCATCGTGAAGCTGGCGCCCCGCAACGGCGACAACGCCCCGATGGCGGTCATCGAGCTCGTCCGCGAGCCCGTGGCCCGCAAGGCGGTCGTGACCGAGGCCGAGCGCGCCACGCAGAACGCCGCGCGCACCGAGGCCGAGGACGCCACGACCGACGAGGCCTGAGCAGTCCCTGACGGGCCCCGCGCCCGTGAGCACGAGGAAGGCCCCCACCCGACGGGTGGG
>NZ_KV824257.1:0-10436 GCF_001816045.1 Kytococcus sp. HMSC28H12 | reverse complement strand
CCGGGAGGGGGCCGCGGCGTGCAGGGGTGCCGCTCAGTGCGTGAGGACGGCGACCGGGCAGTGGGCCTCGGCGAGCACGCCCTGGCTCACCGAGCCGAGCAGGGCGCCGGCCACGCCGCCGCGGCCGCGGGAACCGACGACCACGAGGTCGGCCTCGGCGGACGCCTCGGTGAGCGCGGTGACGGGGCGACCGTGCAGGGCCGTGACCTCCACCTGCACGTCGGCCAGCGCCGGCTCGTCGGCGCGGACCTGGTCCACCTGCGCCTGCACCGACTTCTCGAGGTCGGCCACGATGTCCTTCCACTCCTGGGAGTCCGGCTCGGTGACCACGTAGCCGTTGACCACGGCCATGTTCCAGGTGGTGACGGCGCGGACCCGCTGGCCCCAGTTGGAGGCCGCGTGCATCGCGAAGCGCAGGGCCTTGGTGGAGTCGCGCGAGCCGTCCACGCCCACCACGAGCAGGCCCTTCTCCGGGGGCACGCCCTCGGGCCCCACGACGATGACGGGGCAGCGCGCGTGCATCGCGACGGTGAGGCTGGTGGAGCCCAGCAGGAAGCGGGTGAGGCCGTGCTTGCGGGCGGTGCCCACCACGATGAGCTGGGCGTGCTCCTCGGCCTCCAGGAGGGCCTGGGAGCCGGTGTTCCACGGGGCGCTGAAGGTGAGCTCCGGGGCCCGGTCGAGCGAGGCAAGGATGTCCTCGACGTGCTGGCGCACCTCGGCCCCCTCGTCCACCTCGTCGCCGGCCTGGGTGAGCAGCGGGGCGTCCATGCCGAAGCCGACCGGCGCATAGGCGGTGGCCATGGTCTCCTGGGCGTGGACGGCGTGCAGCCCCACCCCGCGGCGCAGGGCGGAGCGGGCGGCCCACTCCACGACCGCGCGGTCGCGGTCGGTGCCGTCGACCCCCACGACGACGGCGTTCTGCGGGACGGTGCTGGCTCGGTGCTCGGTCATGGTGCCTCCCTGTTGAGTACCGCCAGCCTATGCCGCGGCAGCCCGCGGCCACGAGGGGGTCCGGCGGGTCACGCGGCGTGCATTCCCGCGGGCCGGCGAGACCCTTCTCACCCCATATGTGGTGACGCCCGATGTGACTCGATCATGACCCCTCGTTATGGTCGAGGGAGCCAGATCGCACGATGACCCCGCCCCCGACCCCTGGAGAGTGCATGTCCCTCGTCGTCCAGAAGTACGGCGGGTCCTCCGTGGCAGACGCCGAGAGCATCCGGCGCGTCGCCCGGCGGATCGCCGCCACCCGGGCCGCCGGACACGACGTCGCCGTCGTCGTCTCGGCCATGGGAGACACCACCGACGAACTGCTCGACCTCAGCCGCGAGATCACCGACTCCCCCAGCCAGCGCGAGCTCGACCAGCTGCTCACCTCCGGCGAGCAGATCTCCATCGCCCTGCTGGCCATGGCCCTGCACGAGATGGACGTGGCCGCCACGAGCTTCACCGGCCGGCAGGCCGGGCTGCGCACCACCGACGCCTTCGGCTCGGCCCGCATCACCGAGATCGACGCCAGCCGGCTGCGCACCAGCCTGGATGCCGGGCAGGTCGCCATCGTCGCCGGCTTCCAGGGCTGGACCGCCGACGAGCACACCACCACCCTGGGCCGCGGTGGCTCCGACACCACCGCCGTGGCCGTGGCCGCCGCGCTCGAGGCGGACGTGTGCGAGATCTACTCCGACGTGGACGGCATGTTCACCGCCGACCCGCGCATCGTGCCCACCGCGCACCGCATCGGGTGGATGGGCTACGCCGACGCCACCGAGCTGGCCGCCCACGGCGCCAAGATCCTGCACCTGCGCGCCGTCGAGTTCGCCCAGCGCCACGACGTGCCCCTGCACGTCCGCTCCAGCTTCACCGACCAACCCGGCACCTGGGTCAGCGCCTCCCGCGACCAGGTGCCCGCCGACCACCTCGACCCCCAGGAGGACCCCGTGGAGGAACCCCTCATCCAGGGCGTGGCCCACACGCACGACCAGGCCATGCTCACCGTCGTCAACGTGCCGGACAAGCCTGGCCGCGCCGCCTCGATCCTCGCCGCCATCTCCGAGGTGGTCTCCGTGATCGACGTGCTGGGCCAGACCCACACCGCCCGCGAGAACGGCCTGTGCGACTTCTCGTTCTCCCTGCCGGCCGACGACGCGCAGCGCGCCCGGGAAGCCCTGGAGGCCCAGCAGGACGCGCTGGAGTTCGCCCACGTGGCCGTGGACGAGAACGTGGGCAAGGTCTCGGTGAGCGGCCACGGCGTGCGCTCCCACGCCGAGGTGCCCGCGATGCTGCTCAAGGCCCTGGCCGACGCCGGCATCACGGTGAACATGTTCACCACCTCCGAGGCCCGCATCTCCGTGGTCGTGGCCGACGACCAGGTGGAGGACGCCGCCCGCGCGATCCACACCGCGTTCGGGCTCGACAGCGACCAGACGGCCGTGGTGCACGCCGGCACCGGTCGGTGAGGAGGACGACCCCCATGGACTCGACCCAGAACGACACCGCCCCCACCATCGCCGTCGTCGGCGCCACCGGCCAGGTCGGCACCGTGATGCTGCGCCTGCTCACCGAGCGGAAGGTGCCCGTGGGCACCCTGCGCCTGTTCGCCTCGGCCCGCTCGGCCGGCAAGCAGGTGGAGTGGACCGACGGCACCGGCGCCACCCGCACCCTCACCGTGGAGGACGTGGCCGCCACCCCCACCGAGGAGCTGCGCGGCATCGACATCGCGCTGTTCTCCGCCGGCGGGGGCACCTCCCGCGAGCACTCCCCCCGCTTCGCCGAGGCCGGTGCCGTGGTCATCGACAACTCGTCGGCCTTCCGCGGCGACCCCGAGGTGCCGCTGGTGGTCAGCGAGGTGAACCCCGAGGCGGCGAAGGACCGCCCCAAGGGCATCGTCGCCAACCCCAACTGCACCACCATGGCCGCGATGCCGGTGCTCAAGGTGCTGCACGACGAGGCCAGGCTGGAGGCCCTGCAGGTGGCCACCTACCAGGCCGTGTCCGGCTCCGGGCTGGCCGGCGTGGACGAGCTCGCGGGCCAGGTGCGCGCCGCCACCGGCGCCGGGGAGGGCGCCCTCGAGCAGCTGGTGCACGACGGCTCCGCCCTGGACGGCACCCTGCCCGCGGCCTCGACCTACCCGCGCACCATCGCGTTCAACGCCCTGGCCATGGCCGGCGACCTCGTGGACGACGGGTCCGGCGAGACCTCCGAGGAGCAGAAGCTGCGCCACGAGTCGCGCAAGATCCTCGGCATCGAGGACCTGGCCGTGAGCGGCACCTGCGTGCGCGTCCCGGTGTTCACCGGCCACGCCCTGGCCGTGCACGCCCGCTTCTCCCGCGAGCTCACCCCCGAGCGCGCGCTGGAGCTGCTGGCCGAGGCGCCCGGCGTGACCGTGGCCGAGGTCCCCGCCCCGCTGGAGGCCGCGGGCCGCGACGACGTGCTGGTGGGCCGCGTGCGCACCGACCAGTCCGTCGAGGGTGGCCGGGGCCTGGTGCTCTTCGTGGCCGGTGACAACCTGCGCAAGGGCGCCGCCCTCAACGCCGTGCAGGTGGCCGAGGTGCTGCTGGAGCAGGGGGTGGGCGCGTGAGCGAGCTGATCCTGCGCCGCCCCACGATGGACGACGGCGCCGCCATGTGGCGCATCGCCCGCGACTCCGGCGTGCTGGACCTCAACACCTCCTATGCCTACCTGCTCATGGCCCACGACTTCGGCGCCACGAGCACCGTGGCCGAGGCCGACGGGCAGGTGGTGGGCTACGTGATGTCCTACCTGCGCCCCGCCGCACCGGACACGCTCTTCGTGTGGCAGGTGGGCGTGGACGCCTCGCAGCGTGGGCAGGGGGTGGCCGGGCGGATGCTGCAGGCCACCGTGGAGGCCACCGGCGCCACCGCCCTGGAGACCACCGTCACGGCCGACAACGACGCCTCCAACGCGCTGTTCGCCGGGTTCGCCCGCCGCCACGGCGCCACCGAGGAGGTGACGGAGTTCATCACCCCGGCCCATTTCCCGACCGACGACGTGCACGACGCCGAGCTGCTGCACCGCATCGCGCCACTGGGCCCGGCGGCCGCTGCACCCGGGCGCACCCCCTGAGCGCCCGACCACCCGCTGGACGCCCGACCGACTTCCCAGGAGGGACGACATGACCCAGACGACCCCGAGCACGAACTCCCCGAGCACCACCACCCCGCACACCGCGGGGGACACCAGCATCTTCGAGGCGCGCGAGTCCTCCGTGCGCTCCTACTGCCGCCAGTGGCCGGTGGTCTTCACCACCGCCCGCGGCGCCGAGCAGCACACCGAGACCGGCGAGACCTACCTGGACTTCTTCGCCGGCGCCGGCGCCCTCAACTACGGGCACAACGACCCGGCGCTCAAGGGCGCGCTCATGGAGCACCTCTCGCAGGACGTGGTGATCCACTCCATGGACATGCACACCCCGGCCAAGCGCCGCTTCCTGGAGGCCCTCACCCGCACCGTGCTGGAGCCCCGCGGCATGGACCACAAGGTGCTCTTCCCCGGCCCCACCGGCACCAACACCGTGGAGGCCGCCCTCAAGGCCGTGCGCAAGGCCACCGGCCGCACCGAGGTGGTGTCCTTCACCAACGGCTTCCACGGCATGACCCTGGGCTCGCTGTCGGTGACCGCCAACAAGATGAAGCGCGCCGGCGCCGGTGTGCCGCTCACCGACGTGACGCAGGTGGCCTACGACGGGCACGAGGGCGCCGCCTCGGCGGACCTGGCCGACCTCGAGGCGCTGGACGCCGCGTGGGCGCAGGCCGGGGACGACCTGCCCGCCGGCGCCATCGTGGAGCTCGTCCAGGGCGAGGGCGGCCTGAACGCCGCGTCCATGGAGTGGGTGCAGCAGCTGGCCGAGGTGTGCGCCAAGCACGACGTGAAGCTCATCGTGGACGACGTGCAGGCCGGCTGCGGCCGCACCGGCACGTTCTTCTCGTTCGAGCCGGCCGGAATCACCCCGGACGTGGTGTGCCTGTCCAAGTCCCTCTCCGGCCTGGGTCTGCCGCTGGCGGTGACCCTGGTGCGCCCGGAGCTGGACCAGTGGGAGCCCGGCGAGCACAACGGCACCTTCCGCGGGTTCACCCCCGCCTTCGTGACCGCCGCGGCGGCCCTGGAGACCTACTGGGCCGACGACGCGTTCGCCGCCGGGGTGCGCGCCACCGCCGAGCGCCTGCACGCCGGCCTGGCCGAGCTGGCCGGCAAGGCCTCCGGCGAGGCCGAGGTGCGCGGGCGCGGGCTGATGTGCGGCATCGCGTTCGCCGACACCGAGGCCGCGGAGAAGATCGCCGCCGCTGCGTTCGAGCGCGGGCTGATGGTGGAGACCTCCGGCCCCGCCAGCGAGGTGGTCAAGCTGCTGCCGCCGCTGAACGTCACCGAGGAGCAGGTGGACCGCGCACTGGCCGTGCTGGCCGAGTCCGTGGCCGCCGTGGGGGCCTGAGCGCCCCACCCCCTGACGCGGGCGCCGGGACACCTCCGGCGCCCGCCCCCATCGACCGACCTGACCCGACCCCCTGACCCGACCGACACGACGAAGGAGACGAGCATGAAGGTCATCCACCTCGAGGAGCTCAACGGCACCGAGAACGACGTCGAGCACGGCAACTGGCGCTCCCGCCGGTTCTTCCTGGCCGACGCGGGCGTGGGTTTCTCGTTCCACCAGACGATCCTCAAGGCCGGTACGAGCACCGACATGTGGTACGCCAACCACATCGAGGCCGTGTACGTCTACAAGGGCAAGGGCACGCTCACCAACCGGGAGACCGGCGAGGAGTTCGAGCTGCGCCCGGACACGATGTACCTGCTCAACGACCACGACAAGCACACCGTGACCGTGGAGGAGGACATCCACTGCGTGTGCACCTTCAACCCGCCGGTGACCGGCCGTGAGGTGCACGACGAGCACGGCGTGTACCCGCTGCTGGACGCCGAGGGCAACCGCCTGGACACCCCGCAGGGCTGACTGGACGGACCCCGGGGCACGTCCCCGAGCCCGACCGATCGGGCACCGCGGCAGGTGCCGTGGTGCCCGATCGGTCGTTCCCGCCGAGAGGAAGAACACCACAGACCACCCGACCGCGTGATGCGAGGAGGCACACCGTGACGACCACCCCGAACCACACGACCCGCACCGCCGCCGACAGCCGCACCGACCACTACCCCACCCGCCTGGCCGACCGCCCCGCCGTGCTGGAGCGCCGCGACCCGGTCGTCGCCGGCGGACCCCAGGACGGCCCCTTCGAGGGGGACGAGCTGGAGCAGGTCGAGCAGCGGGGCTACACCCAGGTGCCGGACCTGTTCACGCCTGCGGAGATCGAGCGGATGCGCACCGAGCTGGACGAGCTCTCCCGCAACCCGGAGGTGCTGGCCGACGAGCGCACCATTACCGAGGCGGCCTCGGGGCAGCTGCGCTCGGTCTTCGAGGTGCACCGCACCAACGAGCTGTTCCGCTCCGTGGCGCACGACCCGCGGCTGGTGCGCCGCGCACAGCAGGTGCTGGGCGGGCCGGTGACCATCCACCAGAGCCGGGTGAACTTCAAGCCCGGTTTCGGCGGGGCGCCGTTCTCCTGGCACTCGGACTTCGAGACCTGGCACGCGGAGGACGGCATGCCCTCGCCGCGCGCGATCAGCGTCTCCATCGCCCTGACGGACAACCACCCGTACAACGGGCCGCTGATGATCATGCCGGGTTCGCACCGTCGTTACGTCTCCTGCGTCGGGGAGACGCCGCGGGACAACTACAAGTCCTCGCTGGTGGCCCAGGGCGCCGGTACGCCGGACCCGGACGTGCTGACGCGCATGTACGACGAGTTCGGCATCGACGTGCTCACCGGCCGGGCCGGGAGCGCGACCTGGTTCGACTCGAACTGCATGCACGCGTCCAACGGCAACGTCACCCCGGCGCCGCGGTCGAACGTGTTCATCGTGTTCACGGCGGCGGACAACGCCTGCGGTGAGCCCTACGCCGCCCCGGCCCCGCGGCCGGAGTTCCTCGGAGCCCGCGAGCACCGTGAGGTGCTGCAGGCGGACTGAGCCGGCTGACCGGGCTGGTGGCCGGGTGAGGGCGCCGCGGCCCGGTGGGCGGGCTGGCCCGGCCACATGGCCCGGCATCGTGCTGGCCAGCCTAGCCAGCGCCCGCCCTCATGACGCGTGGGTGGGGTGACCGTGACAGATCGCCCCACCCACGCGTCGTGCGCGTCCGGCAGGCGCTCTGTCAGGCGCGGCGCGAGGCAGCCAGCGCCGTGAGCTCCTCCAGCTCGCCGAGGGTGGTGCGCAGCGTGGTCACCAGCTCCTCCGGGGCGGTGAAGGTGCCGTCCGGCGAGAAGGCCGTGAACACGTTGACGCCGGCCTGGTTGCGGGCCTGCAGCATCGAGGCGTTGGCCACCACCGCGCGCCAGTGCTCCACCGCGCGCACGCCGTTGGCGGCGCCGTAGCCGACGAAACCGATGGCCTTGTGGCGCCACTCCACGAACAGCACGTCGAAGGCGTTCTTGAACGCTGCCGGGATGGAGTGGTTGTACTCGGCGGTCACGAACAGGTAGCCGTCGAAGGGGGCGATGGTACGGGCCCAGGCCGCGGTGGCGGGGTTCTCGTACTGGCCGTTGGCCGCACCGGGGACGGTGGGCTCGGAGAGCAGCGGGAGGTCGAACCCGGCCAGGTCGACGAGCTCGTACTCCACGCCCTCGGCGGCCTCGCCGGCCTGCACGCGGGCGGTGGCCTGCTCGGCGACCCAGCGACCGACGGCCTCGCCCTTGCGGCCGGGGCGGGTGGATCCGATGACGACGGCGATGCGCATGACTCTCCAGGAGTGGGGGGCGGGGTCGGCCCCGGCGGACGCACCGGACCGGTGACCTGTCCCCCATCATGCCGGGACCCCGCCCCGAGTTCCGCACCGGTGCGCATCTGGGCCTGCCGCCGCTCCGACTTCAGCACCGGTGCCGAACTCGACTGTCGAGAACCGCACCGGTGCCGATGTGGGGCCACCGCCCCATCGAGAACCGCACCGGTGCGGAACTGGCTGATCGGGGACGACCGTGGGCACCGCATCGGGCGGCCAACTAGGCTGGGGCACCAGTACGCCACCCGTACCGCCCCACTCGCACGCACCGCGCCCCGTGGTGCCGCGCGCCCACGGAGCGGGGCGGGACCACCCGAGACGAGGGAGAACACGACAGATGGCCACCATCAGCTGGACCCGGACGGACGAGGCGCCGCTCCTGGCGACCTACTCGCTCAAGCCGATCGTCGAGGCCTTCGCCGGGGCCGCCGGCATCGACGTGGAGACCCGCGACATCTCGCTGGCCGCCCGCATCCTGGCCCAGTTCCCCGAGGAGCTCGCCGAGGACCAGCGCGTGGAGGACGCCCTGGCCAACCTGGGTGAGCTGGCCACCACGCCGCGCGCCAACATCATCAAGCTGCCCAACATCTCGGCCTCCGTGCCCCAGCTCAAGGAGGCCGTGGCCGAGCTGCAGGCGCAGGGCTACGCCGTGCCGGACTACCCGGAGGACCCGCAGACCGACGCCGAGAAGGCAGTGCGCGCCAAGTACGACGCCGTCAAGGGCTCCGCGGTGAACCCGGTGCTGCGCGAGGGCAACTCCGACCGCCGTGCCCCCCAGGCCGTCAAGAACTTCGCCCGCAAGCACCCGCACTCCATGGGCGCCTGGGGCGAGGACTCCCGCACCCGCGTGGCCACCATGGGCGAGGACGACTTCTTCAGCCACGAGAAGTCCGTGACCATCGACGGCGACGACACCCTCACCATCCAACTGGTGGGCGCCGACGGCCAGACCACCGTGCTCAAGGACGGCATCACGGTGCTGGACGGCGAGGTCGTGGACGCGACCTGCATGGACGTGGCCGCACTGGACCGCTTCCTGGCCGAGCAGGTGCAGCTGGCCAAGGAGGAGGGCCTGCTGTTCTCCGTGCACCTCAAGGCCACGATGATGAAGGTCTCCGACCCGATCATCTTCGGCCACGTGGTGCGCGCCTTCCTGCCGGAGGTCTTCGCCCAGCACGGGGAGACCCTCAAGGCCGCGGGCCTCTCCCCCAACGACGGCCTGGCCGCCATCCTCTCCGGCCTGGACCAGCTGCCGGCCGAGCAGGCCGACGAGATCCGCGCCGCCATCGAGAAGGGTCTGGCCGACGGCCCGGACCTGGCGATGGTGGACTCCCGCAAGGGCATCACCAACCTGCACGTGCCCAGCGACGTCATCGTGGACGCCTCCATGCCGGCCATGATCCGCACCAGCGGACAGATGTGGAACAAGGACGACGAGCAGCAGGACACGCTGGCCGTCATCCCGGACTCCTCCTACGCCGGCGTGTACCAGACCGTCATCGAGGACTGCCAGGAGCACGGCGCATTCGACCCCACCACCATGGGCTCGGTGCCGAACGTGGGCCTCATGGCCAAGAAGGCCGAGGAGTACGGCTCCCACGACAAGACCTTCGAGATCCCGGCCGCCGGCACCGTGCAGGTGGTGGACTCCTCGGGCACCGTGCTCATGGAGCACGCCGTGCAGCCGGGTGACATCTGGCGCGCCTGCCAGACCAAGGACGAGCCGATCCGCGACTGGGTGAAGCTGGCCGTGACCCGCGCCCGCGCCTCGCAGACCCCGGCCGTGTTCTGGCTGGACGCCGAGCGCGCCCACGACGCGCAGCTCATCGCCAAGGTGGAGAAGTACCTCAAGGAGCACGACACCGAGGGCCTGGACATCCGCATCATGGCGCCGGAGGAGGCCACCCAGTTCTCGCTGGACCGCATCCGCGCCGGCGAGGACACCATCAGCGTCACCGGCAACGTGCTGCGTGACTACAACACCGACCTCTTCCCCATCCTGGAGCTGGGCACCAGCGCCAAGATGCTGTCGGTGGTGCCGCTGATGAACGGCGGTGGCCTGTTCGAGACCGGTGCCGGCGGCTCGGCCCCCAAGCACGTGGACCAGCTGACCGAGGAGAACCACCTGCGCTGGGACTCCCTGGGTGAGTTCCTGGCCCTGGCCGAGAGCCTGCGCCACGTGGCCGAGCACGAGGGCAACCCGAAGGCCGCCGTGCTGGCCGACGCCCTGGGCCGCGCCACCGAGACGCTGCTCGACGAGGGCCGTTCGCCGAGCCGCAAGGTGGGCGAGATCGACAACCGTGGCAGCCACTTCTACCTGGCCCTGTACTGGGCCCGGGAGCTGGCCGCCCAGAGCGAGGACGCCGACCTGGCCGCCACCTTCGCCCCGGTGGCCGAGAAGCTCGACGCGGCCGAGGAGGCCATCGCCGGCGAGCTGCTGGCCGCGCAGGGTTCCCCGGCGGACCTGGGTGGCTACTACCACCCGGACGAGGCCAAGACCTCCGCGGTGATGCGTCCCTCGAAGACCTTCAACGAGGTCATCGACGGCATGAGCGCCTGAGCACCCGCCGCTGCAGGACGGGCCGCACCCCAC
>NZ_KV824256.1:0-2420 GCF_001816045.1 Kytococcus sp. HMSC28H12 | reverse complement strand
CCGGCCGGGCCGGTGCACCGCCGGTCTCGCGCTCGGCCCGCACCGCCGTCACCGGGGGCGAGGCGTGGACCGACGCCGACGACGCCGCCCTGCGCGAGGCCCTGGAGGACGCGTGCGACGAGACGGGGCAGGCCCGCATCGAGGACGTGGCGCGCGCCGTGGACCGGGCGCCGGACGTGGTGGCCGCCCGGCTGGAGCAGCTGGACCTGACCCTGGGGAGCCGTGATGCCTGACCTTCCGCCGCTGGTGCTCGTCAAGGGCCCCGAGGAGCTGCTCGTCGACCGCGCCGTGGACCAGGTGGTGGCCAGCGCGCGGGCGCTCGACCCCGAGGTGGAGGTGGTGCGCGTGCAGGGCGACGCGTACACCCCCGGCGAGGTGGCGATGGCGCTCAGCCCCAGCCTCTTCGGCGGTGGCAGCGTGGTGGTGGTGCGCCACTTCGAGCTGGCCTCCGAGCAGCTGGCGCAGGAGGTCATGGCTGGCGTGACCGACCCCGGGGAGGGCAACGTGCTCGTGGTCTCGCACCGGTCGGGGACCAAGCACAAGCGGGTGCTGGACGCGATGGCCAAGGCCCACGCGCACACCCTCGAGGCGCCGGCGCTCAAGCGGGACGGCGACAAGGCCACGTTCGTGCAGAAGGAGTTCCGGGCGGCGCGGCGCCGCATCGACGCCGACGCGGTGCAGGTGCTCGTGGCCGCGGCGGGGTCCGACGCCCGCACCCTGGCCGCGGCGTGCTCGCAACTCATCGAGGACACCGAGGGCACGGTCACCACCGAGGAGGTGAACCTCTACCACGGCGGCAAGGTGGAGACCACGGGCTTCAAGGTGGCCGAGGCGGCCTTCGCGGGGAACCGGGCCGAGGCGCTGCGGCTGGTGCGCCACGCGATGCTGGGCGGGCTCGACCCGGTGCCGATCGTGGCGGTGATGGCCGGGCAGGCGCGGCAGATCGGGCTGGTGGCCTCGGCCGGCAACCGGAGCTCGGGGCAGGTGGCCAAGGAGCTGGGCATGGCGCCGTTCATGGTGGACAAGGCCCGGCGCATGATGCGGGGCTGGGACGGGCACCGCCTCGGGCTGGTGGTGCAGGCCCTGGCGCGCTGCGACCACGAGGTGAAGGGCGCTGCGCGCGACCCGCACTCGGCGGTGGAGCGACTGGTGGACGAGGTCTGCCGCCTGCACGGCTGAGCGGCCGGGCGGGGTGTCCGGGCGGCGACGTCGGCCGGGCCGGGCGCGGGGTGCGTCCTCGCGGTGTGTCGCCGGGTGCGGGATGCGGCGCGCTGGCGCGTCATGCGGTAGCCTGTCCCGCACTGCCGACGCGCCAGAGGGTCGTGCGCACGGCACAGATTTGCGAGTACCGCTCAACCACGGGCATCCCCACGTCCGGTCCCGAGCGACTGCTCTCGCCCTCGAGCGATCACCTCGTGACGCCACACCATCGGGTCGAGCCCGACGTGGACCGCGGGTGGCCGCGCAGACACAAACATCAACGACCTCATCGGGAGAGACCCACGTGGCGAACATCAAGTCGCAGAAGAAGCGCGTTCTGACGAACGCCAAGCGCACCGAGCGCAACCGCGCGTACAAGTCGGAGCTGCGCACCTGGATCCGCAAGTTCCGTGCCGCCGCCGAGTCCGGCGACGCCGCCGCCGCGCAGGACGCCCTGCGTATGGCCAGCAAGAAGCTGGACAAGGCCGTGAGCAAGGGCGTGATCCACAAGAACCAGGCCGCCAACAAGAAGTCGGCCATGGCCAAGCGCGCCGCCGCTCTCTGAGAGCCGGCACCCACGCCTGACGGGGCGGTCACCTTCGGGTGGCCGCCCCGTTCGCGCGTCCGGGGGCGGGTGGGCGCGTGGGCGGGCGGTCGGGTCAGGTGCGTGTGCTTGGTCCTTCTCGATCCGCGGGAAGGACCAAGCACACGGGACGGCTTGCCGGTGGCACCGTCCCCAAAGGGGGCCTGGGTGGGGCGCAGGACCTCTGCGGGTCCACAGGCGGCGGGGCGGCACAAGCCGTGGATGCAGCGATCCGATGTGGACTGGGTTCGTGGGCGGGCTCTGGGGGCGTGTGGAGGTGCCCGGTCTGGAGAACCTGGGCGTGGTCAGTCGCCCACAGCTGCTCGAGGCCGGGTGCTCCAGTGCATCCGTGGGCCGGGCTGCCCGTGACTGGGCGGTCCTGCTGCCCGGGGTGTACTGGTGCACGCCCTCCGCCGAGGTGCTGGACCTCTGCCGTGGTGGGCGCCGTCCCGGCCACGCCATCACCTGGCCGGAGGTTCCGTGGGAGGTCCGGGCGCGGGCCGCACTCCTCCGCTGGCCCGCGGCCCGGCTGGCGGGGACGAGCGCCGCGCACGCCGATGGCTGGGGCCCGGAGCCGGCGGGTGTCTCGCTCCTCGCCCCAGCGGGCCGGGCCGTCCACGCGGCGCACGGCGTGGAC
>NZ_KV824255.1:0-2369 GCF_001816045.1 Kytococcus sp. HMSC28H12 | reverse complement strand
CAGTCTCCCACCTATCCTACACAAGCCGCACCGAATACCAATACCAAGCTGTAGTAAAGGTCCCGGGGTCTTTCCGTCCTGCTGCGCGTAACGAGCATCTTTACTCGTAGTGCAATTTCGCCGAGTTCGCGGTTGAGACAGTGGAGAAGTCGTTACGCCATTCGTGCAGGTCGGAACTTACCCGACAAGGAATTTCGCTACCTTAGGATGGTTATAGTTACCACCGCCGTTTACTGGGGCTTAAGTTCAGAGCTGCACCCAAAAGGGTTGACTCGTCCCCTTAACCTTCCAGCACCGGGCAGGCGTCAGTCCGTATACATCGTCTTGCGACTTCGCACGGACCTGTGTTTTTAGTAAACAGTCGCTTCTCCCTGGTCTCTGCGGCCATCACCGCTGCCACCAGCAAGTGGTTTCACGGATCAGGCCCCCCTTCTCCCGAAGTTACGGGGGTATTTTGCCGAATTCCTTAACCACGATTCACTCGATCACCTTGGTATTCTCTACCTAACCACCTGAGTCGGTTTGGGGTACGGGCGGCTAGAACCTCGCTAGAAGATTTTCTCGGCAACATAGGATCACTGACTTCCCGCATACGCGGTCACCATCAGGTCTCAGGCACACGATGCACGGATTTACCTATACATCACCCTACACCCTTGGACGTGGACAACCATCGCCACGCAGCAGCTACCTTCTTGCGTCTCTCCATCGCTTGGCTACTACTGTCTCGGGTCCCGGGCTCACACCATCATCACAACACAAAGTGTCGATCAGCAGTGATCACACGGTTAGCATCCACAGCCTCGCCAGGGGCGGTCCTTCGCCGGTTCCGGAATATCAACCGGATGTCCATCGACTACGCCTGTCGGCCTCGCCTTAGGTCCCGACTTACCCAGGGCAGATTAGCTTGACCCTGGAACCCTTGGTTATTCGGTGGACGGGTTTCTCACCCGTCTTTCGCTACTCATGCCTGCATTCTCACTCGTGCAGCATCCACGACTGGATCACTCCGCCGCTTCACTCGCTACACGACGCTCCCCTACCCAACTTTCGTTGCCACAACTTCGGTGGTGTGCTTGAGCCCCGCTACATTGTCGGCGCGGAATCACTTGACCAGTGAGCTGTTACGCACTCTTTAAAGGGTGGCTGCTTCTAAGCCAACCTCCTGGTTGTCACAGCAACTCCACATCCTTTCCCACTTAGCACACGCTTAGGGACCTTAGTTGGTGATCTGGGCTGTTTCCCTCTCGACTACGAAGCTTATCCCCCGCAGTCTCACTGCCACGCTTCACTTACCAGCATTCGGAGTTTGGCTAACGTCAGTAACCCGGTGGGGCCCATTAGCTATCCAGTAGCTCTACCTCTGGCAAGAAACACGTGACGCTGCACCTAAATGCATTTCGGGGAGAACCAGCTATCACGGAGTTTGATTGGCCTTTCACCCCTACCCACAGCTCATCCCCTCAGTTTTCAACCTAAGTGGGTTCGGTCCTCCACGCCGTCTTACCGGCGCTTCAACCTGGCCATGGGTAGATCACTCCGCTTCGGGTCTAGACCCAGCGACTATGACGCCCTCTTCGGACTCGCTTTCGCTACGGCTTCCCCACACGGGTTAACCTTGCCACTGAGCACTAACTCGCAGGCTCATTCTTCAAAAGGCACGCAGTCACCCCGAAGGGCTCCTACGGATTGTAGGCACATGGTTTCAGGAACTATTTCACTCCCCTCCCGGGGTACTTTTCACCTTTCCCTCACGGTACTTGTCCGCTATCGGTCATCAGAGAATATTTAGGCTTACCGGGTGGTCCCGGCAGATTCACACGAGATTTCACGGGCCCCGTGCTACTCGGGAAACAACACAAACAGTGCCAGCAGTTTCGTCTACGGGGGTCGCACCCTCTCTGCCCGGCCCTTCAAGACCGTTCGACTACCACCAACATTTCTAACTGCCCCCGAGGCTGGTAGACCTCGGACGATCGCTCCCACAACCCCGACCACGCAACCCCTACCAGGTATCACACGTGACCGGTTTAGCCTCATCCGCTTTCGCTCGCCACTACTCACGGAATCACAATTGTTTTCTCTTCCTGTGGGTACTGAGATGTTTCACTTCCCCACGTTCCCTCCCTCTACCCTATATATTCAGGTAGCGGTGACTGGACTTGCCTCCAGCCGGGTTACCCCATTCGGAAATCCTCGGATCAACGTCTAGTTATCGACTACCCGAGGCTTATCGCAGATTCTCACGTCCTTCATCGGTTTCTGATGCCAAGGCATCCACCATGTGCCCTTAAAAACTTGACACAAAGATGCTCGCGTCCACTGTGAAGTTCTCAAAAAACAACCCCGCAACCCCAACCACACCACCA
>NZ_KV824254.1:0-11164 GCF_001816045.1 Kytococcus sp. HMSC28H12 | reverse complement strand
GGCGCGGCCACCCACAGCGCGCAGCAGCTGCGGCAGCAGCCCGAACCCGTCGCCCGCGGCGAGGACCGGCACCCGCCCACGGTGCTTGCGCACCAGCTCGGCGAGGGCGATGGGCAGGCCCCGGCTCAGCGTCTGTTCGATGACGGTGAGCTGCCGGATGGCGATGGCCGCCACGTGCCCCGGGTGGGCATCGGCGAACTCGTCGTAGATGGCCGGGTCGTGCTGGCCGTCGTCGCCCACGAGCACCCAGCGCACGTCCGGGAACTCGCGGGCCAGGCGCTGCAGGTGGCGGGTCTTGTGCTCGCGCCCGGAGCGGAACCACCCCGTGTTGGTGGGGCCCCAGTCGGTGAGCAGCAGGGCGCCGGCCGGGAAGTCGTGGCGGCGCAGGAAGCGGTGCAGGAACGGCTGGGTGTTCCACGCGCCCGTGGAGAGGTAGAAGACCGGCGCCCCCGGGTGCGCGGACAGCACCGCCCGGTAGGCGTCGGCCATGCCCGGCACCACCGTGCGCGCCTGCTCGGTGAGCACGAAGGTGTTCCACGCCGCGATGAGGGGGCGCGGCAGGTGCGTGCTGATCACCGTGTCGTCGATGTCGCTCACCAACCCGATGCGGGCAGCCGGGTCGGCGATGTGCACGTCCGCCTCCGCGGTGGCCCCGCCCGGGCACTCGAAGGTCACCCGGTGCGTGCCCGGCGGCAGGCCGTGGCCACCGACGACCTGCTCCACGTAGCCGCCCCGGTCGGCGCGGGCCATGATCGTGGCCGCACCCAGCGTGACCTTGACGGGCACCCCCGCATCGGGGGCGCTGACGAAGGCCCGCCACCCGCGGCGGGTGAGGAACTGCTGCACGTCGGCCACCGTCGCCGGCAGGGCGCCCGGACGCTCCGGGCGGCGCAGCTGGATCCGCGCGTAGACGCGGGCGGCCTCGGTGGTCCCGTACCCGGTGAACGCCGCCGGGTGGGGCAGCCAGCCCCGGGAGCGCAGCACGTCAGCCACCCGGCCGCGTATGCGGTTCTCCCAGCGCGCCGCGTAGTGCGGCTTGGCCGTGGCCAGCTGCTGGTCAGTCACGGAACGGGGAGGTGTTCTTGCCGTACATCGCCTCGATCTCCTGCGCGAAGTGCTCCATCACCACGTGGCGGCGCACCTTGAGGGAGTTGGTGATCTCCTCCTCCTCCAGCGAGAAGTCCCGCGGCAGGATGGTGAACTTCTTGATGGCCTCGGCCTTGCTCACCGACCGGTTGGCGCGGTCCACGGCACGCTGCACCACCTCGCGCACCTGCGGGTCGTCCACCAGCTCGGACACCGGCACGACCTCGCGGTGGTGCTCCTTGAGCCACTCGGGGACCTGCTCCTCGTCGAGGGTCACCAGGGCCATCACCGTGGGGCGTCCGTCGCCCACCACCATCGCCTGGCTCACCAGCCGGTCGCCGCGGAGGATGTCCTCCAGCGGGCCGGGGGCCACGTTCTTGCCGGCCGCCGTCACGAGGATGTCCTTGGCCCGGCCGATGATGCGCAGGTAGCCGTCCTCGTCCACCTGACCCAGGTCGCCGGTGGAGAACCAGCCGTCGTCGGCCAGCACCTCGGCGGTGGCCTCGGCGTTGTTCTCGTAGCCGGTGAACACGTGGCCGCCCCGCACCTCGATGACGCCCTCGGCGTCCAGGCGGGCCTCGAACCCGGGCAGCGGCACGCCCACGGTGCCGATCTTCTGCATCGAGGGGCGGTTCACCGCGGCCGCCGCGGAGGTCTCCGTGAGGCCCCAACCCTCCAGGACGTTCACGCCCATGCCGCGGAAGTAGTGGCCCAGGCGCTCCCCCAGCGCGGCCCCGCCGGAGATGGCCCACACCAGCTGCCCACCGAACGCCACCTGCACCTTGCGGTAGACGAGGCGGTCGAACAGGGCGTGGCGGGCGCGCAGCACCACCGGCACGCGGCCGGAGTCCAGGGCACGCGAGTAGGCGATGGCCACCTTCGTGGCCGCCTCGAACACCTTGCCGCGTCCCGCACGGGTGGCCTTGAGGTGCGCCGACTCGTAGATCTTCTCGAAGACACGCGGCACGGCGAGCACGAAGGTGGGCCTGAAGACCGGCAGGTCCTTGGTGACGCGGGCGATGTCGGAGTGGCCCGTCCGGGCGCCGGCGCCGATGACGGCGAAGTGCACCATGCGGCCGAAGACGTGCGCGAGCGGCAGGAAGAGCAGGGTGGAGGCCTCGTCCTCGAAGAGCTCCGGCAGGCCCTCGTAGGCGGCGGTCACCTCGTCGATGAAGGCGCGGTGCGGCAGCATGCACGCCTTCGGGCGGCCCGTGGTGCCCGAGGTGTAGATGAGGGTGGCGAGCGTCTCCGGCTGCAGGCCCTCGCAGCGGCGGTCGATCTCGGCCTGCTCCACCTCGGCGCCGCCGGCGATGAGCTGGTCGAGGTCCTCGGTGACCTTCCCGTCCATGGCCCAGACACCCTGGAGCTCCGTGCCGGCCGCTGCGGCCGCCGCGCGGGCGGTGGCCGCCATCGCATCGGACTCCACGAGCGCCCAGGTGACGCGGGAGTTCTCCATGATCCAGGCCAGCTGGTCGGTCGAGCTGGTCTCGTACACCGGCACCGTGACGGCCCCGGTGGAGAGGATGGCGAAGTCGAGCAGCGCCCACTCGTAGCGCGTCTTGCCCATGAGCACCACGCGGTCCTCGGGCTCCACGCCGGCAGCCACCAGCCCGCGGGCCACGCTGTTGACGTGGTCGAGGAACTGCTGCGCGGTGAGGTCCACCCAGGTCTGGCCCTGGCGGCGGTTCACCAGCACGCGGTCGGGGAACTCGGCCGCGGTGCCGTGGAGGAGTCCGGGCAGGTGCTGCGGCGGAGTGTCCTTCCACCAGGTGGTCATCGTCGACGTGGCCATGGGGGGCAGCGTACTTGTCCGCCCCCTGCCGCGGGGGTGGCGCACGGGGAGTGTGGGTCACGATTCGGCCACGACTCGCACCGCGGATGAGGCGGGCACCCTGAGAGAATCCGGTCATGTCGGCCACCCGCGCTCCCCGCCCCACCGGTTCCACCACCCAGGAGGGTCCGCAACCGGGCACGGGCCGCGCCCACTGGCCAGAGCCGGAGGGCCACACCAGCGAGGCGGTGACCGGCCCGGCCACGTGGTTGACCGGCCGCGTGACAGCCCCGCTGGTGGCCCTGCTCATGCTGGCCCTGGCCGCGGCCGCGCTGGTGCTGCTGCCCGGTGCCGGCAGCGCCAACGCCCCGGCGGCCCTGCCCGAGGACGCCGAGTCCGCCCAGGTCTCCCGGGTGCTGGAGGGCTTTCCCGGCGGTGACACCGCCCCCGCCGTGGTGGTCGTGACGACCGAGGACGGCGGCCGCCTGGACGAGGCGACCCTGGGCGCGCTCGGGAAGACCGGGCCCGACCTGCTGGAGGCCCTACCGGCCGACGCCCGCCCCGACGACGCCCGGGTGACCGGACCGCTGCCCAGCGAGGACGGGAAGGCGGCCCTGCTGGTGGTACCGGTGGTCTCCGACGCCCTGGACGCCGACGGCCCGGAAGTCGTGCAGGCGCTCCGCGACGCCACCGACGACCTGGCCCCCGACACCACAGCCGAGGTGACCGGTGCGGCCGGTTTCGCCGCCGACGTCTCTAACGCCTTCGCCGGGGCCGACGTGCGGTTGCTGCTGGTGACTGCGGCCGTGGTGGCGGTGCTGCTGCTGGTGACCTACCGCTCCCCCGTGCTGTGGCTGGTGCCGCTGGTGGTGGTGGCCCTGGCCGACCGGGTGGCCGCACTCGTGGCCGGAACCCTCACCGAGGCCACCGGCCTGGCCTTCGACGGGTCCACCTCCGGCATCACCAGCGTGCTGGTGTTCGGTGCCGGCACCAACTACGCCCTCCTGCTGGTGAGCCGCTACCGCGACGAGCTGCGCGACACCCCCGAGCACCGATGGGCACTGGCCCGTGCGTGGCGGGCGGCGCTGCCCGCCATCGGGGCCAGCAACCTCACCGTGGTGCTCACGTTGGCGCTGCTGGTGATGGCGGTGCAGCCGGCCACCCGCTCACTGGGCGTGGCCGCCACCGTGGGCCTGCTGGTGGCGGTGCTCTTTGCGCTCACCCTGCTGCCGGCAGCGCTGGCGGTGTGCGGCCGTGGCCTGTTCTGGCCGTTCGTTCCCCGCCCCGGCCAGCCCGACCGCACCGAGTCCGGCCCGTGGCACCGCATCGCCACCGCCGTGGTTCGCCGCCCGGCGACGGTGCTCGTGGCCTCGCTGCTCGTCCTCGGCGCGATGGCGCTGGGCCTGGTGGGCACCCGCATCGGGCTCTCCCAGGCCGACCAGTTCCGGGTGGCGGCCGAGTCCGTGGCCGGGTTGGAGACCCTGGAGGAGCACTACCCGGCCGGGGCCGCCACCCCGTTGGACGTGCTGGTACCGGTGGAGGAGGCGCCCGCCCCCCGGGAGCCAGGAGACGGCCCGCCGGCGGGTGGTGACCAGGCCGGCCCGCCCCCGGGTGCGGACGAGGCGGGTCCCCCCGCGGGCCAAGAGGGCGGCCAGCCGGGGACTCCCCCGGCCCCCGAGACCGCCGAGGTGCTCACCGCGGTGGACGGCGTGGAGGGCGTGACCGGCGCCCGCCCGGGTGAGGCCGCCACCGTGGACGGCCGGACCTGGCAGCGGGTCCAGGTGACCTTGGACACCGCCCCCGCCAGCGCCGAGGCGCGATCGGTGGTGGAGTCCGTGCGCGAAGCCGCCTCCGGTGCCGCCGCTGGCACCCTGGTGGGCGGCAGCGAGGCCCAGGCTGTGGACCAGCGCGCCGGCGTGATCCGCGACATGACGGTGATCCTGCCGCTCATGTTGGTGATGGTGCTGGTGGTGCTCGTGGTGGTGCTGCGCTCGCTGGTGGCGCCGGTGCTGCTGGTGCTCATCAGCGTCATCGGGTCGTTGGCGGCGATGGGGGCGGGCGCCCTGCTCAGCGAGCACGTCTTCGGCTTCCCGGCGCTGGACATCTCCGTGCCGCTGTACGCCTTCCTGTTCCTGGTGGCCCTGGGCATCGACTACACGATCTTCCTCGTGGTGCGCGCCCGGGAGGAGCTCGTGGCCGGCCGGCGCCCCGACACCCCCTCGGCGATGGTGCGGGCCGTCGCGGCCACCGGCGGGGTCATCACCAGCGCCGGCATCGTGTTGGCCGCGGTGTTCGTGGTGCTCGGCGTGCTGCCGCTCATCACCCTGACGCAGGTGGGCATCATCGTGGGTCTGGGCATCCTCGTGGACACCCTGCTGGTGCGCACCGTGGTGGTGCCGGCCGTGGTCGACCTCGTGGGCGACCGGGTCTGGTGGCCCGCCCGCCCCGGCGGCGTCGGACAGGGCGACGAGGACCGCGACTGACCCCGCACCGCGCGGACCCGCCGCGGGCCCCTGCGTCACGGTTCGGCCACACTCCCCGCGCACAGCGCATCGGGCGTGGTTCGATCAGCCCGTGAACGAACGCGCACGCGAGATCGCGACGGCAGCCGGAGTCGTGGGTGGCCTGGCACTGGGCCTGACGGTGCTCCAGCAGGTGGACCCGGGGCGGGACGTGGTGTGGCTCGAGGGCGATGCCGGCAGCCGCACCGCCGTGGACGGGGTGGCGGACGGGACCGTCACCGTGCCGGGCCTGGTGTGGGTGGAGGTGCCCGGGTGCACCATCGGCCGTCCGGGGCGGGAGGTCCGCGACGAGGTGCGGGTGGAGGACGTCCGGCTGGTCGGCGCCCAGGGGCTCACCCTCGAGCGGGTCGTGGTGGACTCCTCGCTCAACCCGGACGAGCTGGGCGACCACCCCAGCGCCGGCGGCGGCTCCGGGTGGCCGGTACGGGACCACGTCGTGTCCTACGGCGACCGCCTCGCAGCCTGCGGCGAGGGCGAGCAGGCCGAGACGCCGCCCACCCGCATCCACCTGGTGCTGCAGGCACAGGACCCGGGCGCCGACCGCCTGCCCTCCTTCACCGGACTGGACGTGGACTGGCGCCAGGGCTGGCGCAGCGGCACCGAGCGCCTCGCCGTGGCCCACGCCTTCTGCCCCGAGGGGCGGGACCGGAAGGACTGCACCGCACAGTGGGGGAAGGGTGCCGAGCAGCGCACCGAGCAGCACGAGGCGTGGCTCGGGGTCTCCGGTGAGCCGGCGTCCCGTCCCTTCGGGGAGCAGGGGGAGGTCACGGACATCGAGGGCATCCCGGACCTCCGGGAGGGGCTGGACTGACGCCGGGACCGACCCGGGCTCAGAACAGCTCGTAGTCCTGGGAGGCCAACCGGAACCCGCGGTGGTCCGAGAGCCGCACGCACTGCACACCGGACTTCTTGCTCGCGCAGCGGAAGTCGAACGCCTCGAGCTGGTGGCCGTAGGGCAGCACCGCGTGCTGGATGCTGTTGATGCGCACCACCTCGCCGCCGGGCACCCGCCGCACCCACTCGCCGTCGTTGCGCACCTGAGCGTCCACGAAGCGCGAGCTGCGCGAGCAGGTCCACTGCGGGCGGTCACGGTAGAGCTCCACCGTCGGCTCCACGCAGTCCGCGGCGTTGACCACCGTGTGCTGGTAGCTGGTGTTGCGGATGTCGCAGGTGACGCCCTGCTCCTCGATGAGGCAGGCGACGTTCTCCGAGGGCATGAGGAAGCCGACGCGCTGGTGCGACTCCAGCGGCGTCAGCTTCCTCGTCTCGGACGCGCGCGGCGGGATGGACACCGGCGCGTCGTCACTCGTCTGCGTGCTCGCGTCACCCGGTGTGGTCACCGGGACGGGCTCCACGGTCGGGGGTGTCGTCCCCGGCCCCCCGCTGCAGCCCCCCAGCAGCACCATGGACAGCACCCCTGCCGCGAGTCGCCCGAGGCAGCGTGGGGTGCTGTTCATGGGGCCTCCGAGGGGTCAGCGGCGACGGAGCGCATCCATCACCGACGGGTCCGCCAGCGTCGTGACGTCACCGATCTCCTTGCCCTCGGCCAGGTCACGCAGCAGGCGACGCATGATCTTGCCAGATCGCGTCTTGGGCAGCTCCGGCACGACCGTGATGTCCCGCGGACGGGCGATCGGGCCGATCTCCTTGCTCACGTGGGCGCGCAGGTCGGCCACCAGCGCGTCATCATCGCCGCCCTCGCCGCGGGACTCGGCGGCCTCGCCTCGCAGGATGACGTAGGCCACCACGGCCTGGCCGGTGGAGGGGTCGGTGGCACCCACCACGGCGGCCTCGGCCACGGCGTCGTGGCTCACCAGGGCCGACTCGATCTCCGAGGTGCTCAGGCGGTGGCCGGAGACGTTCATGACGTCGTCCACGCGGCCGAGCACCCAGATGTTGCCGTCCTCGTCGCGCTTGGCGCCGTCACCGGCGAAGTACATGCCCTCGAAGCGCGACCAGTAGGTGTCGCGGAAGCGCTGCGGGTCGCCCCACACGCCGCGGAGCATGGCCGGCCACGGCTCGCGGACCACGAGGTAGCCGCCCTCGCCGTTGCCCACGGATCGGCCCTCCTCGTCGACGACGTCCACAGAGATGCCGGGCACCGGGGTCTGCGCGGACCCGGGCACCAGCTCGGTGACGCCCGGCAGCGGGGCGATCATCATGGCGCCGGTCTCGGTCTGCCACCAGGTGTCCACGATGGGGGCCGTGCCGCCGCCGATGTGGTCGCGGTACCAGGTCCACGCCTCGGGGTTGATCGGCTCGCCCACGCTGCCCAGCAGGCGCAGCGAGGACAGGTCGTACTGAGCGGGGATGTCGTCGCCCCACTTCATGCACGCGCGGATGGCGGTGGGCGCGGTGTAGAGCACGGTGACGCCGTACTTCTCCACGACCTCCCACCAGCGCCCCTTGTGCGGGGAGTCGGGGGTGCCCTCGTAGAGCACCTGGGTGACGCCCAGCGCCATCGGGCCGTAGACGATGTACGAGTGGCCGGTCACCCAGCCCACGTCGGCGGTGCACCAGTACACGTCCTGGCCGGGCTTGAGGTCCAGCACAGCCTTGGCGGTGTACGCGGCCTGCGTGAGGTAGCCGCCCGTGGTGTGGAAGATGCCCTTGGGCGTGCCCGTGGTGCCCGAGGTGTACAGGATGAACAGCGGGTGCTCGGCCGGCATCGGCTGGGCCTCGTGGTGCGGGGAGGCCGACTCCATGGCCTCGTGCCACCACAGGTCGCGGCCGTCGTGCCAGCCGACGTCCTCGCCGGTGCGGCGCACGACCAGCACCTTCTTGACCGTGGTCTCGCCCTCGCCCAGCGCCTCGTCCACGTTGGGCTTCAGCGCGCTGGTCCTGCCCTTGCGGTAGCCGCCGTCGGCGGTGATCACCACGGTGGCCTCGGCGTCACGGACACGGGCCCGGATGGCGTTGGGCGCGAAGCCGCCGAAGATCACCGAGTGGGTGGCGCCGATGCGGGCGCACGCCAGCATCGAGACGACGGCCTCGGGAATCATCGGCAGGTAGATGGCCACGCGGTCGCCGGCCTTGACGCCCAGGTCGGTGAGCACGTTGGCGGCGCGGGAGGTCTCCTCCAGCAGCTCGCGCCAGGTGATGTCGCGGGTGTCGCCCTCCGGCTCACCCACCCAGTGGATGGCCACCTCGTCGCCCCGGCCGGCCTCCACGTGCTGGTCCAGGCAGGCATACGCGGCGTTCAGCTCGCCGTCGGCGAACCAGCGGGCGAAGGGGGCCTCGGACCAGTCGAGCACCTGGGTGAAGTCCGTGCGCCACGGGAGCAGGGCGCGCGACTGCTCGGCCCAGAAGGCCTCCCGGTCGGCGGCGGCGCGCTCGGCGTCCTGGGCCGACACGTTGGCCCGCGCGGTGAACTCCTCGCGGGGGGCGTAGGTGCCCGGGGCGTGCTGCTCGGGGGTCATGGTTCCTCCTCGTGGCGGCGCAGGCCGCCGATGGTGGTGACTGCCCCCAGCGTAGGCACGGCGCCACGGCGCGGGCAGCCCGGGGCGGAGCGGGGTGGGGACGAGCGGCGCCCGGGGACGGGCTCCCGCATCGGGCTGTGGACGGGCTGGTCCCACTCAGTGGAGCTCGCGCTTGAGGATCTTGCCGGTGGGTCCCTTGGGCAGCTCGGGCAGGAAGTGCACGTGGCGCGGGTACTTGTACGCCGCCAGCTGGGCCCGGGTGTGCTGGCGCAGCGCGTCGGCCAGCGCGCGGGCGGCGGGCGACTCCGCGTCGGCGAGGTCCCCCGCGCCGAGCACGCCGGGGCGGGGCACGACGAAGGCCGTCACCTCCTCCCCCAGCTCCGGGTGCGGGGTGCCCACCACGGCGGCCTCCAGCACGTCCGGGTGCTCGTACAGCACCTCCTCCACCTCCCGCGGGTACACGTTGAGGCCACCGCGGATGACCATGTCCTTGACCCGGTCCACGATGCGGAAGAAGCCGTCCTCGTCGACCGTCGCCAGGTCCCCGGTGTGGAACCAGCCGCCGCGCACCGCCTGCTCGGTGGCCTCGGGGTTGCGCCAGTAGCCGGCCATGACGTTCTCCCCGCGGACGCACAGCTCGCCGGCCTCCCCCGTGGCCACGGGCTGGTCGGTGACCGGGTCCACCACCTGCATCTCCACACCCCGCACCGGGTGGCCGATGGTGCCCGGGCGGGTGCGCCCCGGGTGGTTGAAGCTGGCCACCGGGGAGGTCTCCGAGAGCCCGTAACCCTCCAGGATCTCGGCGCCGAACTCGTCCTCGAAGGAGCGGATCGTGTCCAACGGCAGGGAGGCGCCGCCCGAGACGCAGGTGCGCAGGGTGGACAGGTCGACCGGGGGCTCGCCGGCCTCACGACGGGCGCGGGCGGCGGCCACCATCGCGCCGTACATGGTGGGCACGCCCTCGAACACGGCCACCCGGTCGCGCTCCACCATCGCCAGGGCGGTGGCGGCGTCGAAGCGTGGCAGGAGGGTGAGCGTGGCACCGGCGAGCACGGACAGGTTGAGCGCGCAGGTCATGCCGAACACGTGGAAGAGCGGCAGGCAGCCCATGACCACCTCGCCCGGCTCCACCTGGATGAGGGTCTCGTGGGTGGTGCGCACGTTGGAGAGCAGGTTGGCGTGGGTGAGCTCGGCGCCCTTCGGCCGGCCCGTGGTGCCGGAGGTGTAGAGGATCACCGCCGGGTCCTGCGGGTCCTTCTCGACGACCTCGGTGACCGGGTCGCCGAGGAACGGCGCCAGGCCCGATGCGGGGTCCACGAGGTGCGCGGTCACGCCGTGGCGGGCGGCCACGCCGGCGACGTCGCCGCCGAGGGCAGCCCCGGCATCACCGCCGAGGGCCACCACGTGCGTGGCGCCGGAGTCCTTCAGGTAGTGGGAGATCTCGCGGTCCTGCAGCAGGGGATTCATGGGGACCACGACGGCGCCCAGCGAGAGCGCGGCGTAGTAGAAGGGCACGAACGGCACGACGTTGGGGAGCATGAGGCACAGCCGGTCGCCGGGGCCGAGGCCCTGGGCGCGGAGGTACCCGGCGACGGCGGCGGTGGCGCCGTGGAGCTGCGCATAGGTGAGACGCGTGTCGTCCTGGATGAGGGCGGTGCCGTCGGGGTGCCGCGCGGCTGTCTGGGTCAGGAGGCTGGCGATGTTCATGGGGGGCAGTGGACCACCTCGGGGGCTGCGGGCGCGAGGGGGTGGGGTTCGGCGGCCGGCCCGGCTGGCCGGCTGTGGACGGGACGGGATGGGCGCTGCTCGTCCACATGTCCGATGAAGGGGTTGTTTCGAGTAGGTTGTGTGTACTATTCTGGGGGTAGTTGATCGGACGGGGGTCCGGTCACGGGGCACGTCGGAAGGGGGGCGTGGTGGGCGACAGGTTCGAGTACGTGGGATCCGGGGCGGGGTGCGCCCCGGCGGTGGGTGTTGGCTCGCCGGCCCCCGAGGCGACGGGCCCGGACCCGTTGGGCGCAGTGGATGCTGCGTTCGACCGGGTCGACGCGGCCCTGGACACCCTGATGGGGGCACTCGCGGCGGTGGAGTCCACCCCGGCTGGCGCGTTGGCGTGGTCGGCCGACCGGGCCCGCGGCCTGGCCTCCCGCGCCGCGGTGGTGACCAACCGGGCCGCCAGGGTGCGCTCCCGGGTGGTGTCCGTGGTCGGTGCCGCCCGGCAGGACGGTGGCCTGCACCACCTGGACGACGCCCAACTGGTCGCCGGCGCCGGGCACCGCGAGAAGGGCGAGGCCCGCCGCGACCAGGCCCTGGCCGACGCCCTGGGCAACAGTGCCCCCACCCCCACGCCCGGGGCCGGGGCCGGG
>NZ_KV824253.1:0-13107 GCF_001816045.1 Kytococcus sp. HMSC28H12 | reverse complement strand
TGGTCCCGGCGGGAGCCGGGGTCGTGGGGGCCGTGGCCGGCGCCGTGCTGTGGCCGCGCCTCACACAGCCCGGGGACACCCACGGGGCCGCGCGCGTGGAGGTCTCCGGCCCCGCGGAGGTGGCGGTCGGTGAGCGGGCCGCGTTCGTCCTCGACCACTCCGACGTCACCTCGTGGGTGTGGGAGCTGCCCGACGGCCGCTTCGTCAGCGGCCGTCGCAGGGTGGTGCTCACCCCCCGGGGTGCCGGACGCGCGCGGGTGGTGGTGAGGGCCACCACCACCGACGGAGCACCGCTCGTGACCACGCACCACCTGCGCGTGACCCCCTGAGCCCCTCCCCCCCGGGGTGGCAGTGGCGCGACGGGGGTCCCACCCCGGGCGGAGATCCGGGCAGCGTGCAACCTTTCCCCGTGAGCACACGACCAACGGGCACACACCCCCTCGGGGGACCCACCACGAAGGAGACCCGCCATGCGTTCCGCAGCTACCCGTTCACTCACCGCCCTGGCCCTCGTCGGGGCCCTGGGCCTGGGCGCCTGCAGCCCCGATGCCACCTTCACCAGCGGCGAGGAGGAGCGCACCACCGCTGCCGCCGCGGAGCCCGACGAGACCACCGACACCGGGGAGGAGGACTCCGAGGGGACCGAGCCGCCCGAGACCAGCTCGACCACCGGCGAGGAGTCCTCGGACGCCGGGGACGCACAGTCCCCCGACGCCTCGGAGGAGGGAGGACCCACGGCGAACACCAGCCACGCACCGGGGCTCACCGCCGAGGAGATCGGCGAGCCCCTCGTCACGCGTGCCCGTCCGCTCGAGCAGGAGGGCAGCGAGCTGCTGGTCTCCCTCCACTCGCTGGAGCGGCAGGGCAAGACCGTGACGGCCACCTACGGCTTCCAGCTCAAGAGCGACGCGGAGCACGGCGCCGAGGCCGAGAGCCTCTACAACTTGGCCGGCACCTGGTACCCCTACCTGGTGGACACCAAGAACCTGCGCAAGCACCGCGTGCTCCAGGACGAACACAACAACCAGCAGGCGATGCCGAGCGTCAACGACATCGACGTGAGCACCGACGGCATCACCTACGTGAGCGTCGTCTTCGCCGCACCGCCCGAGGACGTCGAGACCATGACGGTGCACCTGATGGGTGGTGTGGCGGACGCGACGGAGGTGGAGCTCCGATGACCTCCCGCCTCCTGACCGGCCTGGCCCTCACCACGGCGGCAGCCCTCCCTGTGGCGCTCGCTCCCGCCCTCGCCGCACCCCACGTCGCACAGGCGCCGACGGAGTGGTCCGACGCACAGCTCAGGAAGAGCATCATCCAGCTGGAGCCGGCCGTCACCCAGCTCGAGGACTCTGTCGAGCCGCTGGACGACCACACCACCGACGGGGCCGAGGAGGTCATCTCCCTGGACACCGACGTGCTCTTCGCCTACGGCAAGGCGAACCTGCCGGCGACCTTCGCCGACCGGGCCGCGGAGCTGGTGACCGACGTGCCGAAGGGCGCCACGGTCGAGGTGGGCGGCCACACCGACTCGATCGGCGCGGACGACTTCAACCAGAAGCTGTCCGAGCGCCGTGCCGATGCCGTGGCCAAGGCCCTCAAGGCGGCCCGACCCGACCTCTCACTCGAGGTGGAGGGGTACGGTGAGAAGCAGCCCGTGGCCCCCAACGAGTCCGCCGGCAAGGACGACCCGGAGGGCCGGGCCAAGAACCGCCGCGTGGAGATCCGCTACGGCCACTGAGTCAGTCCCACCGCAGCGCACCGCACAGCAGCGCCAGGGCCACCGGCCCGGCGCTGCTCGTGCGCAGCACGTGGGGGCCGAGCACCACCGGCACTCCCCCGGCGTCGGTGAGGGCCTCGAGCTCCTGCGGGCTGATCCCGCCCTCGGGACCGATGACCACGCGCACCAGCGAGGGCGTCTCGCGGCCCTCGAGCAGGCCGCCCAGGGTCGGCAGCAGCCCGTCGGTGGCCACCTCGTGCAGCACGAGGGTGAGCTCGCTGGCCCCGCCACCGACCCGCACCCGCTCGACGAGCCCGGCGGTGTCCACCATCGGCTCCACCGGGGCCTCCCACAGGCGGCGGGACTGCTTGGTGGCCGCACGCACCACCTGCTGCCACTTCACCCGGCCCTTCTCGGCCTTGGGGCCCGCCCACCGGCTGATGCTGCGGTCGGCCTGCCAGGGCACCACGGCGTCCACGCCGATCTCCACGCTGGTCTCCAGCGACTGCTCGGCCCGGCCGGCCTTGGCCAGCGCCTGCACGAGCTCCAACCGGGGGCGGCCGGTCGGCTCGGTGAGCTCCTCCAGGACCTCCAGCTCCAGGGTGGACTTCGTGGTGCCGGTGACGCGCCCGCGCACCCCGGCACCGGCGCCGTCGGCCAGGAGCACCTCCTCGCCCACGGCGATGCGCTGCACCGTGGCGGCGTGGCGCCCCTCGTCCCCGGAGAGCGTGAGGGACTCCCCCACCCCGGCCAAGGGGCCGTCGGCGAGGAAGAGCGGCAGCGTCATCAGCGGCCCGAGAACGCGTCGCGCAGGCGCCCGAAGAAGCCGCCCTGCTCGGACACCGACGTGATCGTGCCGGTCGCCTGCTCCTCGCCGCGCAGCCGGGCCAGCTCGTGGAGCAGCTCCTTCTGCCGGGAGTCCAGGCGCGTGGGCGTCACCACCTGGGCGTGCACGTGCACGTCGCCGCGCCCCTCCCGACGCAGGTGGCCCACGCCCAGCCCGCGCAGCGTGAACACGGCCCCGTGCTGGGTGCCGGCGGGGACCTCCACCTGCTCGGTGCCGTCGAAGGTCTCCACCGGGGTGCGCGTGCCCAGGGCCGCGGCCGTCATCGGCAGCTCCACCGAGCAGTGCAGGTCGTCACCCTCGCGGGTCCAGGTCGCGTCGGGCTCCACGTTCACCTCGACGTAGAGGCTCCCCGCCGGCCCGCCGCCGGGGCCCACCTCGCCCTGGCCGGCCAGCTGGATGCGGGTGCCGGTGTCCACGCCCGCAGGCACCTTGACCTTGAGCGTGCGGCGCTCGCGCACGCGGCCGTCGCCGTGGCAGTCGGTGCACGGCTCCACGATGACCTCACCGGTGGCCTGGCAGGTGCCGCACGGCCGGGTGGTCATCACCTGGCCGAGGAAGGAGCGCTGCACCTGCTGCACGTGGCCCTGACCGTGGCACAGGTCGCAGGTGCGTGTGCCGGTGCCGGGGGCGCAGCCGTCACCGCCGCAGACCGAGCACAGCACGGCGGTCTCCACTGTGAGGTCCTCGGTGTCGCCGAAGACCGCCGTGCGCAGCGGGACGTCCAGGCGCACCAGGGCGTCCTGCCCCGGCTGCTGGCGCGAGCGCGGTCCGGCCGCCCCGGCCTGGCCACCGAAGAAGGCGTCCATGATGTCGCTGAAGGTGAACGCTCCCCCGGCACCGCCGAACCCGGCCGTCGGGTCGCCGTAGGGGTCCTGGCCACGGTCGTAGGCGGCCTTCTTGGCGGCGTCGCCGAGCACGTCGTAGGCCTGGGCGACGGCCTTGAACTCGTCCTCGCGGCCGGGGGCCACGTCGGGGTGCAGCTGGCGCGCCTTGCGGCGGTAGGCCTTCTTGATCTCCTCCGCGCTGGCGTCGCGGGAAACTCCGAGGGTCTCGTAGTAGTCGTTCATGCGCTCTCCGCGCCGGGGTGTCCGGCGGCTGATGGTTCGGGGGCGGTGGTCTGGGACGTGCCGGTGCTCACCGGTGCTCGAGCACCTCGGACAGGTACGCGGCCACGGCGCGGACCGCCCCCATCGTGCCGGGGTAGTCCATGCGGGTGGGACCCAGGACGCCGAGGGAACCGACGCCCTCCTGCCCGTAGGTGCTGGCCACCACGGAGGTGGTCTGCAGGCCGCTGTGGTCGTGCTCGGTCCCGATGGAGACGGCCACGGCGGGGGTACGGCCGGTCGGCGCCTCGGTCGGGTCCGCGGACTGCAACAACCGCAACAGCACCACGTGTTCCTCCAAGGCGGAGATCACCGTCTCCAGCGACCCGCCGAAGTCCGTGGTGTTGCGCACCAGGCTCGAGGTGCCGGCCAGGGCCAGGCGCTCCTCGCGCTCCTCGGCCAGCGTTCCGGCGACCACCTGGCACAGCTCGGCGAGCGCCGGGTCGGCGGGCGACTCCTCAGTGGCGGCGGCCAGGGCGGCCCGGGCGTCCTCGAAGGTGCGGCCCGCCGCCGCGCCGTTGACCCGGTCGCGCAGGCGGCGCAGCTCCTCCGGGCCGGTGCCCTCGGGCAGGTCCACCAGGCGCTGCTCCACCCGGCCGCTGTCGGTGATGATCACCACCATGGTGCGCGGCCCCATCGGCACCAGCTCCACGTGCTGCAGTGCGGAACGGGTCAGGGAGGGGTACTGCACCACGGCCACCTGGCGGGTCAGGGCGGCCAGCAGCCGGACGGTGCGCTCCACGACGTCGTCGAGGTCCATGGGGTCGGCCAGGAAGTCGCGGATGGCGCGGCGCTCGGCCGGCGTGAGGCGGGGCACCTTGCTGATGGTGTCCACGAAGCGGCGGTACCCGGCGTCGGTGGGCACGCGCCCGGCGGAGGTGTGGGGTGCCTGGATGAGCCCCTCGGCCTCGAGGATGGCCATGTCGTTGCGGATGGTGGCCGCCGAGACCCCGATGCCGTGCCGCTCCAGCACGCTGCGCGAGCCCACGGGCTCGGAGGTGCGCACGTGGTCCTCCACGATGGCGCGCAGCACCTGCAGGCGGCGTTCCGAGGACATCGACTCCTCCTGACGGGTCTCGGCATCGGTCCGGTGACGGCGTGCGCGGACCTCCGGCCCGGGGCCGCTGGCACTCCGGCACATCAAGTGCCAGTCTACGCCGCCCGGGCAGACCGGCGCCGTACCCTCTGCCCCCATGGACAGGTACGGATCGGACGTGTTGGCCGGCGACTGGAAGCGTCCCCCGCGCGGGCGCAGCCGCGAGGTCGAGGCGGTGCCCGGCACGGTCGTGGAGGACGTGACCACCGGGTGGGTGGGCGCCGTGGTCTCGGTGGAGAAGGCGGGCGGCGAGCACGTGGTGCACCTGGAGGACGGGCGCGGCCGCACCAAGGCCTTCCCCCTGGGCCCGGGCTTCTGGATCGACGGGCAGCCGGTCACCCTGGTGGCCCCGAGGGCGGCTGCGCGCGCGACCGCGCCCGCGCGGACCCGCAGCGGAAGCCGCGCCGTCGCCGATGCCCCGACACGGGTGGCGGTCGGATCGCGCATCTTCGTGGAGGGACGGCACGACGCCGAGCTCGTGGAGAAGGTGTGGGGTGACGACCTGCGCGTGGAGGGCGTGGTGGTGGAGATGCTCGACGGCGTGGACGACCTGCGTGCCGTCATCGAGGAGTTCCGACCCACCGCCGACCGCCGGATGGGGGTGCTGGTGGACCACCTCGTGCCCGGCACCAAGGAGTGGCGCGTGGTGGAGGAGGCACGGGCCACCCCGCGCTACGCCCGCCACGTGAAGATCGTGGGCCACCCGTACGTGGACGTGTGGCAGTCCGTGCGCCCCCAGCAGCTCGGGTGGACGCAGTGGCCCGTGATCCCCAAGGGCACCTCGTGGAAGCACGGCATCCTCGCCGAGCTGGGGTGGCCGCACGCCACGCAGGCCGACGTGGCGCGCGGGTGGAAGCGCATCCTGGCAACCGTGGACGACTACACCGACCTCGAGCCCGAGCTGCTGGGGCGGGTGGAGGAGCTCATCGACTTCGTCACCGTGGGCGAGGTGCCGCTGGGCTGATCCCCCGCCCGGGGAAGGTCACGGTGGTCCACAGATCCGCCTGCGGGAGGGGCGCCGCCCGCGGCCGGATGTGGTCATGCTGGGGGCATGACCACACCACCCCCTCCCCCGAACGGGAGCACCGGCCCCTCGTACTCCTCGGCAGACTCCTCGGCCCTGTCCGGTGGCAGCACCCCGGACGACACCTTCGCCGGCGGCGGACCCCGGCAGGGCGGCCCCGGTCAGCCCGGCGCGAGCGGCCCCGGCTGGAACGGGACGCATGCCGCCGCCGGCCAGAAGTCCGACTCCGACCGCCTCGTGGCCATGTTCTGCCACCTGTCCGGCATCATCTCGTGGGTGCTGTCCGGTGGCCTCCTGCCCTTCGTCGGGCCGCTCATCGTGTGGCTGGTGTACAAGGACCGCGACCCCTTCGTGCGCCGCGCCGCCGCCGGGTCGTTCAACTTCCACGTCGTGGCCACCATCGTCTTCGTCACGCTCGGGTTCGGCCTCTTCGTGGTGGCGCCTCTCACCTTCGGCCTGGCCCTGTTCCTCCTGGTCCCGCTCGCTCTCCTCGCCACCGGCATCTATCTCTGGTGGACCATCAGCGCCACGCTCAAGGCCAACCACGGGGAGCCGTACCGCTACCCCGTCGAGATCAAGATCCTGGACTGACGCACCGGTTCCCCACGCCGCGGGGCGGTCGACCACCCGGTCGGCCGCCCCGCGGCGTTCCCATATGGGGGCCCGAGGCGCCCGATCACTCCTCAGAGGCCGAGCAGCCCCCAGGTCACGCGGTCGGCGAGCAACCGGCCCCGACGGGTGAGGACCAACCGCCGGTCGCGCACTGCGGGCACGCCCTCGAGCAGCCCCGCGGCCACGAGACCGGCCACCGCCTGCCGCCCGGCGTCGGGCACGTCCTCCACGGGCAGCCCCTCCCGGCGGCGGATGCCGAGCATCACCCGCTCCTCGGTCACCTGCTCGGGTGTGAGCACCTCCCGCGCCTCAGCCGGGGAACCGGACGCCAGGCGCTGGGCCCAGGCGCGCGGGTGCTTGACGTTCCAGAACCGGGTACCGCCCACGTGGCTGTGCGCCCCGGGCCCCACGCCCCACCAGTGCCCGCCGTCCCAGTAGTGCTCGTTGTGGCGGCACCGCCCGCGCTCGGTGCGCGCCCAGTTGGAGAGCTCGTACCAGGCGTACCCGGCACCGGTGAGCAGGTCGTCGGCCAGCTCGTACTTGTCGGCCTGGTCGTCCTCGCTGGGCCGGGGCAGCTCCCCGCGCGCCACCCGGCGGTGCAGGGCGGTCCCCTCCTCGATGGTGAGGGCGTAGGCCGAGACGTGGTCGGGCCGCAGCGCCAGGGCCGCCTCCACGCTGGTGCGCCAGTCGGCCAGTGACTCGCCCGGCGTGCCGTGGATGAGGTCCACCGACACCGCCAGGTCGGCGGACTGCGCGGCGGCCACCGCGCGCTCCACGTTGCGCGGGTCGTGGGTGCGGTCGAGCGTGGCGAGCACGTGCGGCACGGCGGACTGCATGCCCACCGACAGCCGCGTGTACCCGGCACGGGCCAGGGCGGTGGTGAACGCCTCGTCCACCTGGTCGGGATTGGCCTCGGTGGTCACCTCCCAGTCCGGCGCCGCCTCGAAGCGCTGCCGCACCACCCCCAGCGCGCGGCCGAGGTCATCGGCTCCCAGCAGCGAGGGGGTGCCGCCGCCCACGAACACGGTGTCCACCACCGGCGGCGCGCCCCCGTCGGCGGTGAGCACGTCGACGGCCAGGTCGAGCTCGGCGGCCACACCGTCCACCCACGTGGCCAGCGAGGCACCCGTCGCATCGCCCAGCTCGGTGAGCGTGTAGGTGTTGAAGTCGCAGTACCCGCAGCGCACCGAGCAGTACGGCACGTGCAGGTAGAGCGAGAAGGTGCCGCCCCGCATCGCGGAGAGGGAGGCGGCGGGCAGGCGGCCGTCGTGCGGCGCGGGGTCACCGTCGGGGAGCTGTGGCACGCGGTGATTCTCCCAGCCGAAAAGCGGTGGCTCCCCCGGTGGCCGCCGCGTAGCGTCCCCGCATGACCTCCACCCCGCAGCGGCGCCCGGCCACCGCGGCCGAGGTCGGCGGCAGGGTGGTCGCCTCGGCCACCTGCCAGCGGTCCGCCTCGTGGTGGTGGGGACAGGTGCTGCCGACAGCCGGAATCGCCGGGGTCAAGGTGGCACCGGAGCACCGCGGCCAGGGGCTCGCGGCCCGTCTGGTGCGCACCCTCACCGACGAGGCTCGCGGCTGGGGCGCCGTGGTCTCCACCCTGAAGCCACCGCCCCGGGTGCCTACCGCTCGCTGGGCCACGAGGTGGTGACCACCTACGACGACGAGACCGAGGTGCCGCTGGCGGCCCTCGCCGGCATCGCGCCGAGGCACGCGACGCTGCGGCGCGCCCCCCGCCGACCTGCCCGTCGTCGTCGACACCTACGAGGCCTGGGCCCTCGAGCACAACGGTCCCCTCACCCGCCGCGGCCCCCTCTTCCCCGGCGGCGAGGCGGCGTTCACCGGGGGCCAGTAAACGCTCGCCCAGCGCGATGGGCAGGCCACCGTGGAGCAGCTCGAGGGCAGGGAGCCGACGGTGCGCTTCACGTCCCATGGTTTCGCGGCGGTGTGGAGCGGCAGCCAGACCCTGGGTGCGGCCCGCCAGGCCGGGCTCGCCGACGGTGAGGACGACTTCTGGCAGCTCTTCGGCGGCAGCCAGGTGCACGTGCGCGACTCCTTCTGAGGCGCACACTCCCCCCCCCGCCGCCCGGTCAGGACCTCAGACCCGACGGCCCACCACGTCACGCACGGTGCGGTCCACCCCCAGGCCCTTGCGCTCGAAGCGCGTGAGCGGCCGCTCGTCGAACCGCGGCGCGAACCCACCCCGGTCCGCCCCCGCCGGGTCCTCCGGCGAGGGACGCTCCCCGGCGTACGGGTTCTCCAGGCCCTCGCAGGCCTCCACCACGTCACGCATCCACCACGCGTAGTCCGCCCAGTCGGTGGCCAGGCGCCACACACCGCCCGGCTGCAGGGTGCGCACCACGTCGTCGGCCAGGGCCGGGCTCACCAGGCGGCGCTTGTGGTGCTTGGCCTTGGGCCAGGGGTCGGGGAAGAAGGTCCACACCTCGGCCAGCGAGCCGGGCTGGAACATCGTGGCGAACGCGCGCGCGGCGTCGACCTCCATGACCCGCACGTTCTCGAGCCCGGCGTGCGCCAGCTGGCTGACGATCTGCGCGGCCCCGGGGTGCCACACCTCGATGGCGATGTGGTCCGTCTCCGGGTGCGCGGCCGCGTGGGCGGCCACGGCGTCGCCGGACCCGGCACCGATCTCCACCACCAGCGGCGCACGGCGACCGAAGACGGCCTCGGCGTCGAAGCGGAAGGCCGGGTCCACCGAGAGCGGCTCGGTGGTGCGCGGCGGCTCCACCACGAGGCGGTCGGCGTGCTTCTCCCACGCCTGCGCGTGGCGCGGGTCCGGGCGCTCGCCGCGGACCACGTAGGAGCGGGTGACGCGCTTGAGCCGACCGTCGGGCAGGCGCTCGGCGTCGCTGCGGGAGACCCCGGCGTGCTCCAGCGCCGCCCCGGCCGCGGCCGCCGCCCCCTTGCGGGGCGCCCCCTCGGGCCGAAGACCACCGCCGACGGCGTCGCGGGCGGTGCTCACTTGGAGTCCTTGCCCTTCTCGCCGTCCTGGCTGAGCGCCGCGATGAAGGCCTCCTGCGGCACCTCCACCGTGCCCACCATCTTCATGCGCTTCTTGCCCTCCTTCTGCTTCTCCAGCAGCTTGCGCTTGCGGCTGATGTCGCCGCCGTAGCACTTGGAGAGCACGTCCTTGCGGATGGCGCGGATGGTCTCGCGCGCGATGATCCGCGAGCCCACGGCGGCCTGGATGGGCACCTCGAACTGCTGGCGCGGGATGAGCTCCTTGAGCTTGCCGGCCATCTCCACGCCATAGGCGTAGGCCTTGTCCTTGTGCACGATGGAGCTGAAGGCGTCCACCTGGTCACCCTGCAGCAGGATGTCCACCTTCACCAGGTCGGCCTCCTGCGAGCCCGCCTCGGAGTACTCGAAGGACGCGTAACCCTTGGTGCGGGACTTCAGGTTGTCGAAGAAGTCGAAGACGATCTCGGCCAGCGGCAGCGTGTAGCGCATCTCCACGCGGTCCTCGGAGAGGTAGTCCATGCCACCGAGGGTGCCGCGCCGGTTCTGGCACAGCTCCATGACCGAGCCGATGAACTCGCTCGGCGTGAGGATGGTGGCCTTGACCACGGGCTCGGTGATGCTGGCCACCTTGCCGGCGGGGAACTCGCTCGGGTTGGTCACCACCACCTCGGTGCCGTCCTCCATGCGCACCGTGTAGATCACGTTGGGCATGGTGCTGATGAGGTCGAGGTTGAACTCGCGCGACAGGCGCTCGCGCACGATCTCCAGGTGGAGCATCCCCAGGAAGCCCACGCGGAAGCCGAAACCGAGGGCCGCGGAGGTCTCGGGCTCGTACACCAGCGCGGCGTCGTTGAGCTTCAGCTTGTCCAGCGCGTCACGCAGCACGGGGTAGTCCGAGCCGTCGATCGGGTACAGGCCCGAGTACACCATCGGGTTGGGGTCCTTGTACCCGCCGATGGCCTCGCCCGCCGGCTGCGCCGAGGAGGTGACCGTGTCACCCACCTTGGACTGGCGCACGTCCTTCACGCCCGTGATGAGGTACCCGGTCTCGCCGACACCCAGGCCCTTGGTGGGCAGCGGCTCGGGCGAGATGATGCCGATCTCCAGCAGCTCGTGCGTGGCCCCGGTGGACATCATCTGGATCTTCTCGCGAGGGGTGAGCTGACCGTCCACCACGCGGACGTAGGTCACCACGCCGCGGTAGGTGTCGTAGACGGAGTCGAAGATCATCGCGCGGGCCGGGGCGTCCGCGTCGCCCACCGGGGCCGGGATCCGGTCCACGATGTGGTCGAGCAGCTCGGTGACGCCCTCACCGGTCTTGCCCGAGACCTTGAGCACGTCCTCGGGCTCGCAGCCGATGAGGCCGGCGATCTCCTCGGCGTACTTCTCCGGCTGTGCGGCCGGCAGGTCGATCTTGTTGAGCACCGGGATGATGGTGAGCTCGTTCTCCATCGCCAGGTACAGGTTGGCCAGGGTCTGCGCCTCGATGCCCTGGGCGGCGTCCACGAGCAGGATCGCGCCCTCGCAGGCGGCCAGGGAGCGCGACACCTCGTAGGTGAAGTCCACGTGACCCGGGGTGTCGATCATGTTCAGGACGAAGGTCTCCTGGTCCTTGCCCTCCCCCAGCGCCCAGGGCATGCGCACGGCCTGGGACTTGATGGTGATGCCGCGTTCGCGCTCGATGTCCATGCGGTCCAGGTACTGCGCGCGCATGTCGCGGGCCTGCACCACCTCGGTGATCTGCAGCATGCGGTCGGCCAGTGTCGACTTGCCGTGGTCGATGTGGGCGATGATGCAGAAGTTGCGGATCTGCGACGGCGGGGTGGCGGCCGGCTGCAGAGCGGTGTGCGCGACGGGGGACACGGAGCGGGGCACCTCGTGGGTCGATGGGGTGTACGGGCGTCGGGTCAGTCTTTCACGTCACGGTCGGCCCCCCGTGCCCGCCGGCCCGCGGCACGGCCCGGGGCCGGGGCCGGGGACGGGGCCCGGGGCCGGGGACGGATGAGGGGCCGCCCTGCGGTCTCCCGCACGGACGGCCCCTCACCGGGTCGGAGGCCTCAGCTCACTTGCCGAAGGCGTCCTTGACGTTCTCGCCGGCCTGCTTGAGGTTGGCGCCGGCCTGGTCGCTCTGACCCTCGGCCTGGAGACGCGGGTTGTCCGTCGCGTCGCCCATGGCCTCCTTGGCCTTGCCCTTCGCCTCGTCGGCGGCGTTGCCCAGCTTGTCAGCGATACCCATGGCGGGCCTCCTTCCTGCCCCGGCTCTCGGGGCGTCGTTCCACCCCACCCTCTCCCCTGACCGCCCCTGGCGCAAGAGCAGCCGCCCTCGACGCACACCTCGAAGGCCGTTAACGTCGTGGGTATGGCATGGCAGCAGATCGCGAACCGAGTTGGACGCATCGTCACCCGGCGGCTGGTGAGCCGTGGGGTACGGGCCGGGATGAACCGTGCGGAGCGGGGCGGACAGCAGCCCCGTCAGCAGCGCCCTCGGTCCTGAACGGACCCGGGCCGCACGCCTCGGCCGGCGCGCTGGCCGCAGCGCTCCGTGTGCTGCACCGTCAGGGTGCGGTGACCCTCACCGGGTGCCCGTGCGAGCCGGCCCGTGGTGCTGGACGCCCACGGGGCGCGTTTGCGCGGTGTCGATCCGGTGCCCGGGGGGACCTCCTCCCGCCCCGACGGACCACCATCCCGGTGAAGAACCAGCCCGGTGGCCTCTGCGCCGTGATGCCCCTCACCCAGGAGGGTGTCCACCGACTGGCCGCGCACCCTCCGACCGTTCCCCTCGTGGTCGGCCCCAAGCGGTACCTGGGCGTCCACGTCCGCCACCTGCTGCTTCCCCGGCATCGAGGGGATGACTGAGGACGAGGTGGTGCACCTCTTCACCGAGGCGCACCGCCCCTTCGCATCTCACCCTGCCGGGTCAGCCGCACGATCCGCCGCCCGTGGTCGGTGGGAACCTGACTCCCCACCCGGCAACGCAGAAGGCCCACACCACACGGTGTGGGCCTTCTCGATGTGGAGCTAAGGGGATTCGAACCCCTGACCTCTTCCATGCCATGGAAGCGCGCTACCAACTGCGCCATAGCCCCGTATCTGGGAGCCGCTCTCTCGGAGCGACCGGTGAATATTACACACATCTTCCCCCCGAATGCCAAATCGGCTTCGTGGTGCGGAATCCTCGGCCCTCAGACGCCCTCGACACCCACGTTCCAGGCGTCGAGGACCCATCCGGAGCCCCCGATGGTGACCTGAGCCCACCGCGTGTTGCCCAGCGGCCCCAGGGAGGACTGCGTCAGACCGAGCCGGCTGGCCACCAGGGCGCGCGTGGAGAGCCCGTGCCCCACCACGAGGAGGGTTCCCCCCTCATCGATCCCCCGGAGGTGCTCCTCGACGGCCTCACCGACACGGACGACGCACTCGGCCAGGGTCTCCCCCGTCCCTCCACGTCGCGGGTCCTCCCCGGACCGCAGGGCGGCCAGGGTGTCCGCCCACCGCGGGTCCCCGGCCAGCTCGCTGCGGAGCCTGCCCTGCCACTGGCCCATGTGCACCTCGCGCAGTCGCGCGTCGGTGAGGACCCCCACCCCCAGCAGGTCCCCCACCTCCCGGGCGGTCGCCGAGGCCCGGGCCAGGTCCGAGCTCACCACCGCGTCCGGGCGCAGACCGGCCAGCAGGGGCGCAGCGCGCCGCGCCTGCTCGCGTCCGGTCCGGTCCAGGGGCGTGTCCGCCTGCCCC
>NZ_KV824252.1:0-2681 GCF_001816045.1 Kytococcus sp. HMSC28H12 | reverse complement strand
GGGCCCACATGGCCGCCAACGCGCTGGCCGTGCTGCTGGCCGTGCGCCACGTGGGCGTGCCCGTGGCCGATGCCGTGGCCGCCCTGGGCCGTGCCGAGGCCGTGAGCCGTTGGCGCATGGAGGTCACCGACCGCCCCGACGGCGTGATGGTCATCAACGACGGCTACAACGCCAACCCGGAGTCGATGCGGGCCGCCCTCACCGCCCTGGGTGACATGGCCCACGGCCGCCGCACCTGGGCCGTGCTGGCCGGCATGCTCGAGCTGGGGGAGGCCTCCGAGGCCCGCCACCGCGAGCTGGGGCGCGCGGCGGCCGAGCGCGGCATCGACGTGGTGGTGGTCGTGGGCGACACGGCCCGCCCGGTTGCCGACGGAGTCCACGACTTCACCGCCGACACAGGGCAGGATGGCCCCGAGGTCGTCATCGCCACGGATTCGCAGGAGGCTCGCACCATGCTGGAGGAACGACTGCGTCCCGGGGACGTCGTGTTGTTCAAGTCCTCCCGTGACTCCGGCATGCGCGTGCTGGGCGACCAGGTGGCGGGGGTCGTCGCGTGATCGGCGTCGTCGTCGGCGCCGGGGTGGCCCTGCTGGTCGTGCTGCTGGGCATGCCCACCTTCATCCGCTACCTGCAGGCCAAGCGCTACGGCCAGTACATCCGTGACGACGGGCCCACCTCGCACAACGTCAAGCTGGGCACGCCCACCATGGGCGGCTTCGTCATCCTCGCCGGCGTGGTGGCCGGCTGGGCGTCGGCCCACCTCGCCCTGTGGGAACTGCCCACCTGGTCGAGCTGGCTCATCATGCTGCTGATGCTGGGCATCGGCGCCGTGGGCTTCCTCGACGACTTCACCAAGATCGCCCGCAAGCACAACCTCGGCCTCACGGCCAAGCAGAAGCTGCTCGGGCAGTTCGGCGTGGCCACCGCCTTCGCCGTGCTGGCCCTCACCCGCGAGGACCAGTTCGGCCAGACCCCGGCCAGCACCGCCATCTCGTGGGCGCGCGACACCCCGCTGGACCTCGCGGGCCTCGGCGGCGTGGTCGGCGCGGTGCTCTTCGTGCTCTGGGCCAACCTCGTCATCGGCGGCATGTCCAACGGCACCAACCTCACCGACGGGCTCGACGGCCTGCTCACGGGCCTGGCCGCCATCGTCTTCGCCGCCTACACGCTCATCACCTTCTTCCAGTTCTCGCAGCACTGCGGCACGCACGCCATCGAGGGCTGCTACGAGGTGCGCGACCCGCTGGACCTGGCGATCATCTGCGCGAGCATCGCCGGCGCCTGCATCGGCTTCCTGTGGTGGAACGCCTCCCCGGCCAAGATCTTCATGGGCGACACCGGGTCGCTGGCCATCGGCGCCGCGCTGGCCGGCGTGGCCATCCTGAGCCGCACCGAGCTGCTCGTCGTGGTGCTCGGCGGCGTGTTCGTCATGGAGACGCTCTCGGTGATGATCCAGGTGACCTCGTTCAAGTCCACCGGCAAGCGCGTGTTCAAGATGACCCCCATCCACCACCACTTCGAGCTGCTGGGGTGGCCGGAGGTCAACGTCGTGATCCGCTTCTGGATCCTCGGCGGACTGTTCGTCGGCGCCGGACTGGCGCTCTTCTACACCGATTGGCTGGTGCGCTGATGCCGCGGCTGGTGCCGACCGAGACGGACTTCACCAGCCCGGAGCCGCGCGGTGGTTCCCTGACCAGCCGGGAGGCCGACTGGTCCGGGCTGCGCGTGCTCGTGGTGGGGCTGGGGCTCAGCGGGTTCGCTGCCGCCGACGCGCTGCTCGAGCAGGGTGCGTCCGTGCTCGCCGTGGAGGGCCAGGAGCCCGCCGAGGGGAGCGATCTCGCCGAGCGGGTGCGGCTGCTGGAGATCCTCGGGGCCGAGCTGGCCACCGGTGAGGCGGGCCGGCCGTGGTTCGCCCGGGGCGGGGGTGCCCAGGAGGCCTGCGCCGCGATGCTGGAGCAGGCCGGCACCGAGGTGGTCGTCACCTCGCCGGGCCTGCGCCCGGACACCCCACTGCTGGCCGCGGCCCGCGCTGCCGGTCTGCCGGTGTGGAGCGAGGTGGAGCTCGCCTGGCGGATGCGCCCCGCCGAGGGTGCCGCCCCGTGGCTGTGCGTCACCGGCACCAACGGCAAGACCACCGTGGTGCGCATGCTCACCGCCATGCTGCGGGCCAACGGTGAGGAGGCCGTGGCCGCCGGCAACGTGGGCAAGCCCATCATGGAGGCCATCCTCGACCCGACGCGCCACGGCGCCATCGCGGTGGAGCTCAGCAGCTTCCAGCTGCACCACACGTGGACGGTCTCCCCGCAGGCCTCGGTGGTGCTCAACATCGCCCCCGACCACGTGGACTGGCACGGCTCGCTGGAGGCCTACGCCGGCGACAAGGGCCGCATCCACCACAACACGCAGGTGGCCGCGGTCTACAACGCCCAGGACGAGGTGACCCGCGCCCTGGTGGAGCAGGCCGACGTGGTGGAGGGCTGCCGTGCGGTGGCCTTCTCCGTGGGCACCCCCGGGCTCAGCGAGCTGGGCCTGGTGGAGGACGTGATGGCCGACCGCGCCTTCACCGCCGACCGCGCCACCACCGCCCTGGAGCTGGGCACCCTGGAGGACCTCACCCGCGACGGCGTGCCGCCGGCCCCGCACCTGGTGGCCAACGCGCTGGCCGCCGCAGCCCTGGCCCG
>NZ_KV824251.1:0-2789 GCF_001816045.1 Kytococcus sp. HMSC28H12 | reverse complement strand
CAGCGAGCCGCTGGAGCGCGGCCGGGTGAAGCGGCGGGCGGTGCTCATCGTGCCCCCGGCCGACGCCGGGGCCCCTCGGCGCCGGCGGACCCCTTCCGCTACCCGGTGCAGGTGCGGGTGGTGCCGCGGCCGAGCTACGGCGCGGGCGTCATCGAGGCCGACGACACCACCACCCGGCTCGAGGTGGCCCTGCCCACCGGGGAGGTCTACGACGTCCTCACCTCGGAGCCCGACGCGCTGTGCCACGACGTGCTCGACCACTACGAGCGCTGGGCGGCGGCCCGGACGGAGGTCCAGGTCGCGGTCCTCTGACGCAGGTCAGGTCGCGGAGGCTGCCCGCACCAGGGAGCGGGCGGCCTCCAGCCCTGCCCGGAGGGCGTCGTCGGCGGTGCCGTCGAGCATCAGGGCCAGCGACCCCTCGTAGATCACCTCGATCGAGCGGGCGAGGGAGGCGGCCGCCCCCGGGTCGGCCGGCAGGAGGGAACCCGCGGCCTGCTGGAGGCGCGAGCGCAGCAACTCGCGCTCCCGGGTGAGCACGGCAGCGACCTCCGGGGCCGCCTCGGGGAAGCACACGGTGGTGGCGCGGAAGGCGCACCACCGTTCCTCCGGCAGCCGGTCCCGGAGCTCCTGTGCGGCGGTGAACGGCGAGAGCAGCCGCGCCGCCGGGTCCGAGGTGGCGTCCCAGTGCTCGTCCCACGCCTGGGGCCACATCTCCAGGCGGCGGTCGAGGGCGGCGGCCAGCAGGCCGTCCTTGTTGCCGAAGTGCACGTAGAGGCTGGCCGCCGAGGCGTGGGCGTCCTTGAGCAGCACCGTCACGGGGGTGGTGGCGCCCCCGTCGACGAACAGCTTGCGCGTCGCCGCGTCGAGCAGGCGTTCACGCACAGGCGTCTTGGCGGTCATGTCGAGAGCGTAATGGGTGGGGTTGGGAGTGCGAGCCGGGCCCGGGGCGGCGCGGGCCGGCCTGTGCGGGAGGGATGTCCCGGGCGCGAGGAAGGCCCCCGGACCGAGGGGGTCCGGGGGCCTTCGCGGCGTGGCGCGGGTCAGACGCCGGGGGGCGGGGGCGGCGTGCTGCCGCCGCGGTTCCAGGACTGGTCGTCCTGGCCCGTGGAACCGGTGGAACCGTTCCAGTCCTGCTGGCCGGCCGGCGTGGCGCCACCGGACGCCGGGGCGTCGGTGGAGGGCGCCTGGTGGCCGTACTCCGGCGCCGGGGGAGCGGACTGGCCGTACTCGGGCTGGGAGCTCGGGTTCAGGCCGTATCCGGGTGCCGGGGGAGCGGACTGGCCGGTGGTGTTCTGGCCGTAGGCGTCCGGCTGGTAGCCCGGGGCGCCGTTGGTGCCCACCTGGCCGTAGGCTGGGGCGGGCGGAACCTGGCCGTTGCGCTGGGAGTACGGCGTGGACCGGGCGTACTGGTCGGAGTACTCACCGTTGGTGTAGCTGGAGTACTGCTGCTGCTTGTTCTTGCGGCGACCGAAGAACCACAGCAGGCCGCCGACCAGCATGAGCAGGAGGCCCAGCGGGATGAGGAAGATCGCGGCGGCCAACCCCAGCCCGAGCTTCATGAATGCACCCATGTCGGCCGGGCCGCTCAGGGCGTAGCCGGGCTCGGAGCAGGTGACGGTGACGTCGCCGGCCGTGTCGGCGGTGATGGTGCCCAAGATGTTCTCGTTGTTCACCTCGGCCCTCGTGCCCGGGGCAAGGTCGCCCAGGGTGGCGCCCTGGACCGTGCACGCGGAGCTGTCCGCGCCGGGGCCCAGGAGCATGCGGGTCTCGTCCTCGTCCATGCTCACGGTGGTGGAGCCCTCGATGGACTGCTGCTGGTCCACGAAGTCGGAGACCTCCTTGAAGGTCGTGCCTGCTAGCACGGCACCGATGATGCCGAGGACCAGGGACAGGACACCCAGGAAGAACAGGATCTTGCCGAAGGTCTTCATCGGCGTCACCCCTCTCGTGTGTCGGCGCCCGGTCGTGCCGGGCGGGTGTGTGCGGGGCGGACGCCCCGTGCCGGGCCCCACGCTACCGAGGGACGGGGCGTCCGGCGTGAGGCGCACCACGTTCGGCCCGGCGATTTGGAAAATCTCAGACCGGGGTCGTAGGTTGTGCGCACTGTATCCAGAGCGGTGGAGAGATCTGGCTCTTTGAAACCGCAGCAACCCCCCGTCGCGGGCGAGGGTGCTAACGCCAGATGCGATGGAGGAACCATGAGCTGCACCTGTATGACGTCGAGGTCCTGACCCTGCGGCCGGCGCTCCCGTACCTGCTTCGCGCGGAGTGAGGTGAGCGAGCCGGACCGGTCGGGCCCTCAGAACCCACGCATCCACCACCTGTACGCCGTCGCGCCACGGACCCAGGGGTCTGCCACTGCATTCCCCGGTGATTCGTGGGCCCATTTCGTCCTGCCCGGAAGGACCATTCATGATCACCCTGGACAATGTGTCCAAGACCTATTTCCCGCAAGGTGCGGGCGAGCCCGTCCGTGCCCTGGAGGACGTCTCCCTGCACATCGGCCGTGGCCAGGTCCACGGCATCGTCGGGCCGTCGGGCTCCGGCAAGTCCACCCTCGTGCGATGCATCAACCTGCTCGAGCGCCCCACCTCCGGGCGCGTCACCGTGGACGGCCGGGAGCTCACCGCCCTCAGCAGCGGACAGGTGCGCGCCGCACGCCGCGACATCGGCATGATCTTCCAGCACTTCAACCTGCTGGACTCGCGCACCGCCGCCCAGAACGTGGCGCTGCCGCTGGAACTGGCCGGGGTGGGCCGCGCCGAGCGCACCCGCCGTGCCGCCGAGCT
>NZ_KV824250.1:0-9408 GCF_001816045.1 Kytococcus sp. HMSC28H12 | reverse complement strand
CGAGGGCGGGCCCGGGAGTCCGGGCCCGCCCTCGGCGGTTCGTGGGGGAGCGGCGTCTCAGCGGACCGCGTCCACCACCTGGCGCTGCTCGGCGAACAGGCAGCGGCTCGGGTGGTCCGTGCCCTCGCGGAGCTCCAGGTCGGGCTCCGTGGTGGCGCACAGGTCCACGGCCTTCCAGCAGCGGGTGCGGAAGCGGCAGCCCGACGGCGGGTTGGCGGGAGAGGGCACGTCGCCCTCGAGGCGGATCTGGTCGCGCTTGCCGCGCATCTCCGGGTCCGGCACCGGCACCGCCGAGAGCAGCGCCTGCGTGTACGGGTGCACCGGGCGGGAGTAGATCTGGTCCTCGTCGCCCAGCTCCACGATGCGGCCCAGGTACATCACGGCCACGCGGTCGGAGATGTGGCGCACCACCGAGAGGTCGTGGGCCACGAAGATGTAGGCCAGACCGAGCTCGCTCTGGAGCTCCTCCATGAGGTTGACGACCTGCGCCTGCACCGAGACGTCGAGCGCGGAGACCGGCTCGTCGCAGACCAGCACCTCGGGGTTGAGGGCCAGGCCGCGGGCGATGCCGATGCGCTGCCGCTGACCACCGGAGAACTGGTGGGGGTAGCGGTTGATGTGCTCGGGGTTCAGGCCCACCAGCTCGATGAGCTCCTTGACGCGCGCGGTCCGCTTGCCGCGGTCCAGCACGTCGGGGTGGATCTTGAACGGCTCACCGATGATGTCGCCGACCGTCATGCGCGGGTCGAGCGAGGTGTACGGGTCCTGCAGCACCATCTGCACGTTGCGGCGCATCTCGCGGAACTCGCGGGAGTTCATCTGCGCCACGTCGCGGCCCTTGAAGAACAGCTGGCCCTCGGTGGGCTTCTCCAGGGACATGATGAGGCGGCCCAAGGTGGACTTGCCGCAGCCGGACTCGCCCACCACGCCGAGGGTCTCGCCCCGGTACAGGTCGAAGTCCACGCCGTCGACGGCGCGCACGTGGCCGTACGTGCGCTTGAACACGCCCTTGGTGAGCGGGTAGTGGCGCTTGAGGCCACGGCCGCTGATGACGGGCGTCTCACCCGCGCGGTCGGGGCGCACGCCAGCGGCCACGACCTCGTCCACACCGGCCTCCAGGGACCGGGTCACCGGGTGGCCCTTCTGGTCCACCAGGCCCTCGCTGGCCACCGGGGTGCGGTCCTCGGCCAGGGCGTGGCTCCCGGTTGCGTGGGCGTCGGCGCGCTCCACGTCCTCGCGGCGCCTGTCGTCAGATCCCAGCACGCTGGCTCCCATCGAGCGTCTCCTTCCAGAAGTGGCACGCCGAGGCGCGCTCCGGGGCGAAGCGCTCCAGCGGCGGGCGCTCGGTACGGCAGACGTCCTGCGCGTACGGGCACCGCGGGTTGAAGGCGCAGCCCGGGGGGATGTTCGTCAGCATCGGGGGCAGGCCCTCGATGGCGGTGAGCTTCTGGCCCTTCTGGTCCACGCGCGGGATCGAGGCCAGCAGGCGCTCGGTGTACGGGTGGGCCGGGGCCTTGTACAGGTCGCGCGCGGGCGCCTGCTCCACGATGCGGCCGGCGTACATCACGGCGATCTGGTCGGCGACGTCGGCCACCACGCCCAGGTCGTGCGTGATGAGGATCAGGCCCATGTTCATCTCGCGCTGCAGCTCCTCGAGGAGCTCCATCACCTGGGCCTGCACCGTCACGTCGAGCGCAGTGGTCGGCTCGTCGGCGATGAGCACCTCCGGGTCCAGCGCAATTGCCATCGCGATCATGATGCGCTGGCGCATGCCGCCGGAGAACTCGTGCGGGTAGTTGTTCACGCGCTCGCGGGCGGCCGGGATGCGCACGCGGTCCATCAGCTCGATGGCGCGCTCCGTGGCCTCCTTCTTGCCCATCTTGCGGTGCACGCGGAACATCTCCGCGATCTGCGCACCCACCGGGAACACCGGGTTCAGGGCCGAGAGGGAGTCCTGGAAGATCATGGAGATCTTGTCGCCACGGTAGGTGCGGCGCTCGGACTCCTTCATCGCCAGCAGGTCCTTGCCGCGGAAGCGGACCTGGCCGCCGGTGATCCTGCCGGGGGGCGAGTCGAGGATGCCCATGATCGCCTGAGCGGTCACGGACTTGCCCGATCCGGACTCGCCCAGGACGGCCAGGGTCTCACCGGCGCGCAGGCTGTAGTTCACGCCGTTGACGGCCTTGGCCACGCCGGCCTTGGTGTGGAACTCGACCTGGAGGTCCTCGACCTCCAGGAGCAGCTCGCCCTGCCGGGCACGGTCGGTGCCGGCGGCGCGAGTGGGCTGCGTGGGGGGATTCGTGTCGGTCATGTCGGTGCTCCTCATCGCAGCTTCGGGTCGAGGGCGTCACGCACCGCGTCGCCGAGGAGCATGAAGCTCAGCACGCAGAGCGAGAGGGCCAGGGACGGCCAGACCATGATCTCCGGGTTGGTCCGCAGCACGCGCTGGGCCTCGGAGATGTCACCGCCCCACGAGACGACCTTCTCGGTGTCCAGTCCGATGCCCAGGTAGCTCAGCGTGGCCTCGGCCACGATGAACATGCCCAGCGAGATCGTCGCGATGACGATCACCGGGGCGATGGCGTTGGGGATGATGTGGTTCACGATGATGCGGCCCGTGCTCGCGCCCATCGAGCGGGCGGCGGTCACGTAGTCGGCCTGCTTGGCCTGCAGCACCGAACCGCGCATGATGCGGGCCACGGAGGTCCAGCCGAAGATCGTGAGCATCAGGGCCACGGTGGGGATGTTGCGGCCGAGCCAGCCGAAGCCGGGCAGGTCGATGTGCTCCACCATCGACATCACGACGATGCCGGCGAGCAGCAGGGGGATGGCCAGGAAGGTGTCGAGGATGCGGGAGAGGACCGCGTCCACCCAACCGCCGAAGTAGCCGGCGATTGCGCCGATGGCCCCGCCGAGCAGCACCACGCCGGCGGTGGTGAGCAGGCCCACGAGGATCGAGGCCCGGGCGCCGTGGACGACGCGGGCCCAGATGTCGTGGCCCTGCTGGTCGAAGCCCAGCGGGTGACCGGGCTCGGCCGGCTCGAGCGAGTTCATGATGCTCTGCGCCTGCGGGTCCACCGACGTGAACAGGGTGGGGAACAGGGACATCGCAGCCATGACGAGGATCAGGAGCGCACTCACCACGAACATCGGGTTGCGGATGAGGTCCGCCCAGGCGTCCTGCGCGAGCGACCGGGGCTTGCCGACGACCGCGTTCGCGTCGCCCATCGCCTGCGCCTGCTCGGCGGCTGCGGTCGGGTTCTGGTCCGGGTCGGCCGAGAGGCGGTCGCCGTCGGCGCGACTGGCCGGCTCATGCTCGAGGTCGTACTGCGACTCGGTGAGCTCTGCTGGGTGCTGGGTGTGGTCAGTCAAGGCGGATCCTCGGGTCGAGAACGGCGTAGAGCAGGTCCACGATCAGGTTGGCGACCAGGTAGACGAAGATCAGCACCGTCACGAAGGAGACGACGGTGGCGTTCTCGCCGGCGATGATCGCGCGGTAGATCTGGTTGCCCACGCCCGGGACGTTGAAGATGCCCTCGGTGACGATGGCGCCGCCCATGAGCGCGCCGAGGTCGGTGCCGAGGAAGGTCACCACGGGGATGAGCGAGTTGCGCAGCAGGTGCACGCCGATGATGCGGTGCTTCGGCAGCCCCTTGGCCAGTGCGGTCTTCACGTAGTCGGCGGACTTGTTCTCCACGATGGAGGTGCGCATGAGGCGTGCGATGTACGCCACGGACATGGCGGCCAGCACCAGGCCCGGCAGCAGCAGGTTCGACCAGGAGGCCTCGCCGCCCACGGTGGGTTCGAACACGCCCCAGCGCAGGCCCAGGTAGAACTGGGCCAGGAAGCCGAGCACGAACACCGGGATGGAGATCACCAGCAGGGTGAGCAGCAGGGCGGCGGTGTCGAGGAAGGTACCGCGCTTGAGGCCCGCGACGAGACCGATCGGGACACCGATGAGGATCTCCAGCACCCACGCGATGAGGGCCAGTCGGATGGTCACGGGGAAGGTCTCACCCATGACGTCCAGGACCGGGCGGCCGGTGAAGGTCTCACCGAAGTCGAGGGTCAGCACGCCCTGGAGGTAGTAGCCGTACTGGACGAGCAGCGGCTCGTCGAGGTGGTGTTCCTCGTTGAACTTCTTGACGAAGGTCGGGTCGCAGCCGCGGTCGCCGCACATCGCGGCGGCGGCGTCTCCGGGCAGGCCGTAGACCATGGCGTACAGCAACAGCGTTGCCAGGATGAACACGGGGATCATCTGGAGCAATCGCCGGAGCACATAGGTACCCACAACTTTCTCCTCAAGTTGTCGAGTGCACGGGGCAGGGGTGGCGCCGGACCGTGGGGTCCGACGATCGTGCAACGTCGGAACAGTACAGGGCCAGTGAGGCGTGGATCACAGGACACGCCTGCGGCGCACGACTGTGGGGGACCCGGTCGGGTCCCCCACAGTCGTGTCATGTGGTGCCGGGAGGGGCTCCCGACGTGGCGTCAGTTCTTGACGATGTTGTGGTACTCAGCCACGCCGAAGACGTCGAAGCGGACGTTGCTGACGGCGTCGGAGCGGCCGCCGGTCACGTTGGAGTACCACAGCGGGATGACCGGGGCGTCCTCGACGAGGATCTTCTCGGCCTCCTTGTACTTCTTGAGCGACTCCTCCTCGCTCTTGGCGGCGTCACCCTCCTCCAGGAGCTTGTCGAACTCCTTGTTGGAGTAGTCGCCGTCGTTGGAGGAGGCGCCCGTCTTGTACAGCGGGGTGAGGAAGTTCTCCAGGGCCGGGTAGTCCATCTGCCAGCCGGTGCGGAAGGCGCCCTTCATCTTCTTCTCGGTCACGTCGTCGCGCAGGGCCTTGAAGGCCGGGTAGGCCTTGCCCTTGCACTCGATGCCGAGCGCGTTGGAGATCTCACCGCAGACCGCGTCGACCCAGCCCTTGTGCGGGCCGTCGGAGTTGTAGGCGATGGTCAGGGGGCCACCGGACCAGCCGCCGGCCTCCTCGAGCAGCTGCTTGGCCTTCTCGTCGTCGTGGGCGCACAGGTCGCCGCACACGGTGTCGTCGTAGCCCTTGACGACGGGGGAGGAGAAGTCCTTGGCCGGGATGCGGGACCCGGAGAACAGCTTCTGCGTGATGCCCTCGCGGTCGATGGACATCGAGATGGCCTTGCGGATCTTCTTGGCCTTGTCGCTGTCGCCGGCGTAGGGGGCGTCGGCGTACATCGGGAAGGAGAAGGACTGGAAGACACCGGACGGCTGGTTGATGGCGCGGTCGCCCAGGTCGGTCTGGAAGGTCGAGAGGGCGGTGTCCGGCACGGAGTCGAGGATGTCGAGCTTGCCGGCCTGCAGGTCGGTGTAGGCGGGGTCCGGGGTCTGGTAGAACTTCAGCTCCACGCCGCCGTTCTTCGGCTTCTTCTCACCCACGTACTCGGGGTTCTTCACGAGCTTGGCGCCCTGGTTGTGGGTCCACTTCTCGACCATGTACGGACCGTTGCCGATCGGCTTCTCGCCGAAGGCCTTGGGGTCCTCGAAGAACTTCTCCGGTAGCGGCGCGAAGGCGGTGTAGCCGAGGCGCTGCGGGAAGGCGGCGTAGGGCTGCTCGAGGGTCACCTGGAAGGTCGTGTCGTCGATGACCTTCAGACCCTTCATGGTCTTGGCCTTGGCCTTGGCGCCCTCCTCGGAGGGGTACACGTCGGTGTAGCCGGCGATGGGCTCGAAGAAGTAGGAGGCCAGGTTGTTGTTGTCGATGTGGGCGCCCCAGTTCCAGGCGTCGACGAACGACTTGGCGGTCACCTTGGTGCCGTCGGAGAACTTGCGGTCGCCCTTGATCTTGATGGTCCAGGTCTTCTTGTCCTTGGACTCGATCGACTCGGCGACGTCGTTGACGAGGTTGCCCTCGTTGTCGTAGTCGACGAGCTTGGCGAAGGCCATGTCGAGGATCTTGCCGCCACCCGTCTCGACGGTCGCGGCAGGGATCAGCGGCTTCTGCGGCTCGGAGCCGTTCGCCGTGATGATCTTGTCGTTGCCCTTGGCGTTCTCGTCGATCGGGGGCTGCGAGGCGGTCTGGCTTCCCTTCCCCTCGTCTGAGCCGCCGGACTCCCCGCCGCCGCATGCGGTCAGGGTGAGGGACAGGGCTGCCGCGCCCGCCGCGCCGGCCAGCCACTTGTTGCGCTTGATCGCCATGGAATCTCCTGTAGCAGTAGGGACACCGCGGCCGGGACCGCAGCGACGCCCACCCTAAGCACCTGTGAGGCCCCTCACCTGCCGATCTGCCGGGTCGTTACCCAACTGAGACCAAAAGGCAGGTGAGGGGCCCGGCAGGAGCGGTGCCGGCTCAGTGCCCGGGGGAGACCGACTCCCGGTCGGCGGCGACGTTGTCCGTCTCGTCGGGCTGCGTGAGCGCGTGCATGAGGTCCATGACCTCCCGGCGGTTGGCCTCCGGCACGCCGCCCCAGCCGAGCTCGTAGCCGTAGATCTCGCGCAGGGTCCGGCCCTCGCGGGTTCCCCACATGAGCTCGAGGTCGTCACAGGTGACGAAGCCCGGGTGGGGCACGCCGACGGCCTCGGACAGCTTGAGCAGCTGGGCGCGCAGGGCGCGGATGTAGTTGGCCGCGCGCAGCGACTTGGACGGGACGTCCAGGCCGCGCTCCAGCCACTTGTTCTGGGTGGCCACGCCGGTGGGGCAGCCACCGGTGTGGCACTTCTGCGCCTGGATGCAGCCGACCGACATCATCGCCTCGCGGGCCACGTAGAGCATGTCGGCGCCCATCGCCATCGCGACGATGGCGTTGGAGGGCAGGCCCAGCTTGCCGGCACCGATGAAGGTGACGTCGTCGGTGATGCCGGCGCGGGCGAAGGTGGAGTACACGCGGGCGAAGCCGAGGCGGAAGGGCAGGGCCACGTGGTCGCTGAACAGCAGCGGGGCGGCGCCGGTGCCGCCCTCGCCGCCGTCGACGGTGATGAAGTCGACGCCGCGGGTGCGATCGATCATGCGGTCGGCGAGCTCCTCCCACATGCCCATCTCGCCGATGGCCGCCTTGATGCCCACCGGCAGGCCAGTGGCCTCGGCGATCTCCTCGACGACGTCCAGCATGGAGTCGACGTCGCGGAAGGCGCTGTGGCGCGAGGGGGAGGCGACGTCCTCACCCACCGGCACACCGCGGATGGCGGCGATCTCCGGGGTGACCTTCTCGCCGGGGAGCATTCCGCCCAGGCCCGGCTTGGCGCCCTGCGAGAGCTTGATCTCGATGGCGCGCACCGGGTTGGCCTGGGTGAGCTCCACCAGGCGGGGGATGGACAGGCGCCCCTTCTCGTCGCGGCAGCCGAAGTAGCCGGTGCCCACCTGGTAGATGAGGTCACCGCCCTGCTTGTGGTGCTCGGACAGGCCGCCCTCGCCGGTGTTCTGCATTGCACCGGCCATGCGCACGCCGTTGTTCAGCGCCTGGACGGCGTGGCCCGAGAGGGAGCCGTAGCTCATGGCCGAGACGTTCACGATGGAGTCGGGACGGAAGGCGTGACGGCGCCCACGGGGGCCGCCGAGCACCTTGGCCGAGGGGAGGCGCGCCGGGTCGCCCTTGTGGCCGTGCGAGGTGGGCGGGGCCTCGGTGCTGAAGGTGCGGTGCTTGACCACCAGCCAGCCCTCGTCGAACTCGACGTTGTTGTCGGTGCCGAATCCCTTGTAGGTGTTCTGCTCCTTGGCGGCGGCGTAGATCCACGAGCGCTCGTCGCGGTCGAAGGGTCGCTCCTCGTTGTTCATCGCCACGATGTACTGCCGCAGCTCGGGGCCGATGGTCTCCAGGGCGAAGCGGGCGTTGCCGAGCACCGGGAAGGTGCGCAGGATGGCGTGCTTCTTCTGGAACGCGTTCTGGGCCGCCCAGCCGGCGAGGCCGAGGGCAGGGATGGCCAGTGCCTTGATGGGGTGCATGCGCCCGTTCTACCAGTCCGGGCGCGAGGCGCCACCCGGGCCGTCAGGTGTGGTGGGGCACTGCGCCGGGAGTGCGTAAAATGACCCACTGCCCACCTCGACCGCGCCGCTGCGGCCCGCGGGTGGCCGACGGACATCCCCGACGACACGCAAAGGACGCGCCTCGTGGCAACGACGAACGACCTGAAGAACGGCATGGTGCTCAACCTGGAGGGCCAGCTCTGGCAGGTCCAGGAGTTCCAGCACGTCAAGCCCGGCAAGGGGCCGGCCTTCGTGCGCACCAAGATCAAGAACGTGCTCTCGGGCAAGATCGTCGACAAGACCTTCAACGCCGGCACCAAGGTCGAGACCGCCAACGTGGACCGCCGCGACATGCAGTACCTGTACAACGACGGCGACTCCTACATCTTCATGGACACCCGCGACTACGAGCAGCTCCCGGTGTCGGCCGAGATCGTGGGCGACGCCTCCCGGTTCATGCTCGAGAACCAGGAGGTGCTCGTGGCCACGCACGAGGGCACCCCGCTCTACATCGAGCTGCCGCCGAGCGTGGAGCTGCGCATCACCCACACCGATCCGGGCCTGCAGGGCGATCGCTCCACCGGTGGCACCAAGCCCGCCACCCTGGAGACCGGCGCCGAGATCCAGGTGCCGCTCTTCCTGGAGTCCGACACGGTCGTCAAGGTCGACACCCGCGACGGCTCGTACATCAGCCGCGTCTCCTGATGGCAGCCCGCTCCAAGGCCCGCAAGCGGGCCGTCGACCTGCTCTTCGAGGCCGAGCAGCGCGGCCTCAACGTGGAGGCCCTCATGGGCACCCGCCGTGCCGAGGCCGACCCGCAGGTGCCGGTGCCGCAGTTCACCGTGGACCTCGTGGAGGGCGTGGTGGCGCACTGGGCGTCCATCAACGACGCCCTCTCGGCCTGGTCCCAGGGCTGGTCGCTGGAGCGCATGCCGGCCGTCGACCGCGCGATCCTCCGCCTGGGCGTCTACGAGATCGTCTGGGTGGAGGACGTGCCGGACGCGGTGGCCATCAGCGAGGCCGTGAACCTCGCCTCCCACCTGTCCACCGACGACTCGCCGAACTTCGTCTCCGGCCTGCTCACCCGCATCAGCCAGATGAAGGCCACCGTCGTGTGACCCGACAGTGGCACCCCGCCGCCCGTGGCCTAGGCTGGGCGGCGTCCGACATCCTTTAAGCGACTGTCCCGTGAGGCAGGCAAGGAGGTCACGATGGGGCACACCCCCACTGTGCGTACGGTCCTGGACGACCAGGACATCACCCGCGCCATCCGCCGGATGGCCCACGAGGTGCTGGAGCGCAACGACGGCGCCGGTGACCTCGTCCTGCTCGGCATCCCCACCCGCGGTCTGCCGCTGGCCCGTCGCCTGGCTGATGCCGTCCGCGCCATCGAGGGCGTCGACGTGCCCTGCGGCGCGGTCGACCCCGCCGGCCACCGCGACGACCGCGAGCCGGGCGGTCCCACCCCGGCC
>NZ_KV824249.1:0-5489 GCF_001816045.1 Kytococcus sp. HMSC28H12 | reverse complement strand
CCTCGGCATCGAGGTCACCGTGAAGGGCGAACCCACCACCCTCACCCCCACCACCCTGGTCACCCAACTCGTCCCCAACCCCTGACCCGCCCACCCCGGGCGACCCGGCCGACGGCCCACGGGCAGCCGCCGGCGGCCCAAGAGCATTGAGTCGTCGCGCACCGGGGTCGACACACCCCACCCACCCCAACGAACGACGACCCAACGGGAACACGCGGCACCCACCGGTCACCGAGGTACGAGACGGCGACACCCACCTCAGGATGCCGCCGCCTCGTCGTCGGTCCGCAGCTCAGGCGGCGCCGGCCCACTCCTCGAAGCCGTCGGGACGCCCCACCCAGCGCTCGGCGGCGCCGACCATCTCGGCATCGGTCATGAGGGCGTGCTCGAACGCGGCGCGCACCTCCTCCACGTCGTCGACGTGGGCGGTCACCACCAGGTGGGTGCGGCGCTTGCCGTCCCACCGCGCGCACTCGCCCAGCCGCAGCTGGCCACAGCACTCGTCCCAGGCCAGCACGGAGTCCGGGCGGCTGGGCAGCCAGAACGCGCCGCGCGTGCGCAGGGAGGCCAGCACCATCGGCTCCATGGCCTCCATGAGGCGGTGCGGGTGCAGCGGGCGCCAGGACTCCAGCACCACCGTGGTGATGCCGTCGGCGTCCTCGGCACCGGTGGGCCGGCGGTGCAGCGGGCTCGTGCACCGCGACGCGGTGTCCACGTCGTGCCGCATGGCCAGCAGCGCCGCACCGTCCACGGACAGCGTGGAGTCCACGTGCAGCGCGTCGGCGCGGGCGAGGTGGCGCAACAACGTGAGGTCCTGCGGCGCGGCCTCGTGGCCGGAGTGCACCACCACGTCGGCGTACTCCAGCTGGGCCACCACGGCGGCGGTCACCTCGGCCCCCTCGGGCCCGCCGGTGCCGGCCACCACGCGCTCCACGAGGCCCGCCGGGTCCACCACGGCGGTCACGGCACGCAGCTCCAGGTGCTCGGGCACGCGCTCGTCCAGCACGTCGGTGCCCAGCGCGGTCCCCACGGGCAGCAGCTCGGCACCCAGCGGCAGCACCACCAGGGCGGCCGGCCACCGGTCGGCGCCGGCCAGCTCCAGCAGGGCGGGCACCAGCTCCTCGCGCAGCGCGCACGAGTGGCAGGCGTGCTCCATCAGGGAAGTGCGGTCGTCCACGGTCCCGGTGGCGTCGTGCACCACGCGGCGCACGGTGCCGGCCTCGGCGTCGAGCTCCAGGCGCAGGGTCACCGCATCGGGCAGGTCGAGCTGCGCGGCCAGGACGGCAGCCGAGAGGTCGGCCTCGTCCGTGCCGCCCAGCACCACCACGGGCAGGCGGTCGCTGGTCACCGGCGGGCCCCGTAGCGCTGGCGGAAGCGCTCCACGCGGCCGGCGGAGTCGAGCACCTTCTGGCGCCCGGTGTAGAAGGGGTGGCTGGCGGAGGAGACCTCCACGTCCACCACGGGGTAGGTGTTGCCGTCCTCCCACTCGATGGTGCGGTCGGTGACGGCGGTGGAGCGGGTCAGGAACGCGAAGCCGGCGTCGGCGTCGCGGAAGACCACGGGGCGGTAGTCGGGGTGGATGCCCTTCCTCACGGCATCTCCTCTCTGGTCGGGTCGTCGACGGGGATGCCCGCGACCGCGCGCCCGGCGCGGCCGCGGGGGCTCACCAGGAGCTCTTGGTGACGCCGGGCAGCTCGCCGCGGTGCGCCATCTCGCGCAGGCGGATGCGGCTCAGCCCGAACGTGCGGTACACCGCGCGGGGGCGGCCGTCCACGGCATCGCGGTTGCGCAGGCGGGTGGGGCTGGCGTCGCGGGGCAGCTTCTGCAGGGCGCTCACGGCCTCGGCGCGCTCGGCGGCGGTGGAGCCCGGCGCGGAGACGATGCGCTTGAGCTCGGCGCGGCGCTCGGCGTACCGGGCCACCACCTCGGCGCGCTGGCGATTGCGGGCGATCTTGGACTTCTTGGCCATCAGCGGGTCTCCCGGAACAGGGTGTGGCGGCGGAGGGTGGGGTCGTACCGGCGCAGCTCGAGCCGGTCGGGGTCGTTGCGGCGGTTCTTCTCGGTGATGTACGTGAAGGCCGACTCCGTGGACCGGAGCTTGACCTTGGTACGGATGTCCTGTCGTGCCATGGGGCGGGACCCTACGCTGATTGAGAACGGTTCGCAAGAATGATTCTCAATCAGCGTGGTACCTTGCTCGGCCCCCTCGGAGCGCCCCCGGCGCAGGGCGCGGCCACGCCGCCCCGAGCCTCGTCCGGCCCACCGGAGACAACCCCGCACCCCATCTCTCGCGGAGAGACGCCGTGGACACCCCCACCCCCGATGCCGGCACCCCGCCCACCGACTCCCCCGATGCCGAGCTGGCCGCCGAGCGCGAGCACCTCACCCGCGCACGGTCCGCCATGGCCCGCATGCGCGAGTCCTCCCTGGCCACCACGGCCGAGGGGGCCGACGCCCGCACCGTGGAGTTCCTGGCCCGCACGCTGTGGCAGCGAGCGGTCTCCCTCGAGGACGACCCGCACACCACGCTCTTCTTCGGCCGCATCGACCTGGCGCCCGGCCACGGCACCGACCCGCTCTCGGACGCCCCGGAGCGATGGCACCTGGGCCGCCGCCACGTCACCGACGACGCCGGCGACCCCCTCGTCATCGACTGGCGCGCCGAGGTGGCCACCGCCTACTACCGTGCCTCGGCCACCGACCCGATGGGGGTGGAGCGCCGCCGCCGCTTCGGCGTGGTCGACGGGCAGCTCACCGGCTTCGAGGACGAGCACCTGCTGTCCGGGCAGGCCCTGGACTCCGCCCTGCTGGCCCACGAGATCGAGCGCCCCCGCACCGGGCCGATGCGCGACATCGTGAGCACCATCCAGCCCGAGCAGGACGAGATCGTGCGCGCCGACGCCGCCACCACCGTCTGCGTGCAGGGCGCGCCCGGCACCGGGAAGACCGCCGTGGGCCTGCACCGCGTGGCGTGGCTGCTCTACGCGCACTCGGCCCGCCTGGCGCGCGGCGGGGCGCTCGTCATCGGCCCCAACGAAGCCTTCCTGGAACACGTGGGGCAGGTGCTGCCCTCGCTGGGCGAGGTGGAGGTCGCGCACAGCACCGTGGACGGCCTGCTGGGGCTGGAGGTACGCGGCACCGACGCCGCGGACGTGGCCACGCTCAAGGGCGACCCGCGCCTGGCCGAGGTGGTGGACCGCGCCGTGTGGGGGCGCATCACCGAGCCCGACGAGGCTCTCGTGGTGCCCCGCGGCGCCCGGCGCTGGCGGGTACCCGCGTACGAGGTGCGCGAGGTGTTCGCCGAGCTGCGCAGTCGGGGCGTGCGCTACTCCGCCGCCCGGGAGATGGCCGCCCGCCGCCTGGCGCACCGGGTGCTGGCCCAGATGGAGGCCGCCGGCGACTCGCCGGACGACCGCGTGGCCGATGCGGTGGCCCGCTCCACGCCCATGAAGGCCTACCTCAAGGCCCACTGGCCGGTGCTCGACCCGCAGCGGGTGGTGTTCGAGCTGCTCGGCGACGCCGACGTGCTGGCCCGCGCGGCCGAGGGGGTGCTGTCGCCCGAGGAACAGGCTCTGCTGCAGTGGGACAAGGCACCGCGCAGCCCCCGTTCGGCGCGCTGGTCGGCCGCCGACGTGGCCCTGCTCGACGAGGCCGGCGACGCCGTGGAGCGCACGCCCAGCCTCGCGCACGTGGTGCTCGACGAGGCGCAGGACCTCTCCCCCATGCAGCTGCGGGCCGTGGGGCGCCGGGCCAGCACCGGGGCGCTGACGGTGCTCGGCGACATCGCGCAGGGCACCACGCCGTGGGCCACCGCCTCGTGGGAGGAGACGCTGCACCACCTGGGCGCCGAGGGCTCGCACGTGGAGGAGCTGGTACGCGGGTTCCGTGTGCCGGCGGCCGTCATCGAGCTGGCCGCACGGCTGCTGCCGCACATGGCGCCCGGGCTCCGTGCCCCCGAGGCGGTGCGCTCCACCCGCGGTGACCTGGCGTTCACGGCAGTGGAGGGCAGCGGCGGCGAGGTGGACGGCACCCCGAGCGAGGCACTGCTGGGCGCCGCCCGCGCGGCCGCGGAGCGGGCGCTGGCACACGAGGGGACGGTCGGCGTCATCGTGCCCGGGACCTGGACCGATGCGGTGGCGGCCGCCCTCGATGGGGTGGAGGAGGCCTCGGCACCCGAGGAGGGTCCCGCGTCCGCGCGCTGCACGGTGCTGCCGGCCGGCACGGCCAAGGGCTTGGAGTTCGACCGCGTGGTGGTGGTGGAGCCGGCCCGCGTGGTGGCCGACGAACCCGACCACCGCACCGGACTGCGGCGGCTGTACGTGGTGCTCACCCGTGCGGTGAGCGGGCTCGAGGTGGTGCACGCCGCGCCCCTGCCCACCGAGCTGGGCGTGGGCTGAGGAGTGACGGACACGGGACGGAGACTCCGTTGAACCGACTACGCCGTCGTGCGAAGTCTCCCACGCACGGGCGCCAGGCCGTTACCAAGCGCTCACTCAGCACCCCTAGCGGGACGCCCCACCTGCGCCATACATCGAGCCACCGGAACCTGTCAGGTTCCCTCGAGAGATGAGACAGCAATGAACCGCACGAGCGTGCGCAGCGGTGCAGCCATCGGCCTCTTGGTCGCCGCCCTGTTCCTCCCTCCCGGCTCAGCCATGGCTGAGGACGCCGAGACACACCTCTCCCCCATGGCCGCGCCCGTCCAACCTGACGGTTCCCCCGACTCCTCTGACGAGGAGATCGCCGCTGCCACCGCTGCAGACGCTGCCACCATCGCCGCGCAGGAAGGCCGAAGCGTCGCTGAGGTGCAGGAGGATCTGAAGTGGCAGGACTCAGCGCAGGCTGAGATCGACAGGGTCGCCGCACTGGCCCCGGAGGCCTTCGCCGGGTCGTCCCTCTCCGTCGCGGACCGCACCGTCTGGGTCGGGTTCACCGGCACCGCCCCCTCAACCGACACACGATTCCCCGAGGGCACGACAGCAACCATCCAGGGAGATCTCCCCCTGAACCACGAAGGTCGTGTGCAGGCAGCCCGAGCGGCCGCCTCGGCAGTCGAGGCGGAGTTCGGCGCAGAGGCCGTCTCCCGTGTAGATGCCGTGACCGGCATGGCCGAGGTCTTCGTCGCCACGTCGCGCCCCTCCGGATCGGATGCACGTCTGGCCCGGGCCGAGAGGGAAGCAATCAGCGAGATCACGGTGTACTTCGACCCGAACAGCAGAGGGGGCGAGGAGACCGTGAACGGCGGTGGGCGACTGGAGCGGGTGGGCACCTCGAGCCTCCTGTGCACCTCGGCGTTCACCGTGGCCGGAACGGAACGAGGGGAATGACCACAGCACAACATTGCCCCTTGCCATTCACCCATGAGAACTACGACAACGCGACCGAGCACCAGGTCACCCACAACGCCTCCCACTACGGCGCGGACGGCGACATGCGGATCTACACGACCAGCGACATTGAGGGGCTCATCCGATCTGAGGGTGTAGTCG